>NZ_JALXBK010000092.1 GCF_026991475.1 Sulfurimonas sp.
ACAGTCGCATAAAATTACTTTTGCAAGAGGATTTTAAAAAGCTTGAAGATGCCAAAATCATTCTGCTTGGGGTTGGTGGAGTAGGGAGCTTTTGTCTGGATTGTCTCTATAGAAGCGGCATAAAAAATATTACTATTGTTGATTTTGATAGCTATGACGCTTCAAATCAAAATCGTCAAATGTGGTCAGAACTGCATGAAAATGAGACAAAAGTTACAGCCCTTAAAGAGCATTATCCACAACTGCAAATTATAAACAAACGCATAGATGAAGAGTGGGTAGCTGCGTTTGACTTTGAGCCTTATGATTTGGTGCTTGATGCTATAGATGATAGAAATGCAAAACTTGCACTTGCACAGAAGTGCTACAAAAAGCTTATATCTTCTTTTGGCTCTGCAAAGCGGCTTGATCCGACAAAGATTTTAGTAGATGACATCTGGAAAAGTTATGGCGATAAATTTGGTTCAAAAATTCGTTATGAGCTAAAAAAACGAGGATTTAAAAAGAAATATAAAGTCATTTTTTCTTCTGAAGAGGTTGTTACAAAAGAGAAGGGTAGTTTTATGGGTGTGACCGCTGCGTTTGGACTTACTATGTGTGCAGAGGCAATAAAAGAGATAAGGAAAAAAAGTATTGTTTGATTTTTTAGATAGTGATTGGTTTAATATAAGTTTGCAAGTTGTTTTTGTATTGGCATTGGTTTATGATGTGCGTAAATATCGCCAGACAAAGAAAAATGAGTATATCATCAATATCGTTTTAACGATTGGATTTGCTATTTGGGTGCTTTATCCTTACTATATCTCTTATACGGGCTGGAATGAAGCACAAAAAAGTGAAATGCTTTCACATTGTAAGGGTGATGAAAACTCCACGAAACTGTGTAAATGTCTTGATGATATGACTTTTAAAAACTATACTTATGAAGAGTATAAAAAGTTAGATACAAACTCTAGTGATTACAAAGATTTTTTAAAAGATGCAAAGGATGATTGTCTTGATGATTCATGGTTTTAATATAGAAGATGATTTGGTATGTGAGGGTATCATCGGTGATGGTTGTGGCGGTGGAAGAATTTTTACGATTAAAAATGAAAAATTACAAGCGTATGACCCTCAAACGCAGTCGTTTATAGTGCTTTTAGAAGATGTGTTAAACGCAGTGAAAATTTCAAAATCTGGATGTCGAATAGAAATAATATGTAAAGATGAGACAATTTGTTTTGATTTATCAAAGCTTAAAACAGTAAGTTGAAATTTTCGCTATAATTTAACTTATAAAAATAAATAAAAGAGAATAACTATGCAAAAAATTGAACCGATGACACTTTTTGGGTATGAGAAGCTTCAAGCAGAAGTAAAAGATTTGAAAGAGGTAAAACGTCCTGGTGTTGTGAAGGCTATTGAAGAGGCACTAGAGCATGGTGACTTAAAAGAGAATGCTGAGTACCATGCTGCAAAAGAGATGCAAAAAAATATTGACAACCGTTTAGCAGAACTTCAAGAGATATTGGGACAGTCTCAAATAGTAGATCCAAGTCAACTTGAACATGCAAAAGTGAGTTTTGGCTCAACAGTTGTGATGACAAATCTTGATACGGATGAACAAGTTACATATACCATCGTGGGTGGTTCAGAATCAAATCCAGATATAGGACTTATCTCATTTAACTCACCTCTTTCAAAACAGCTTCTTGGAAAAGAGGAGGGTGATGAGGTGAAATTTCGTCTTCCTGGCGGAGAAAAAGAGTTTGAGATTGATGAAGTGAAATACCAAGAAATAGTATTTGAGACAAAATAGTTAGGAGTCAAAATATGCAAAAGATAAATGCAACAATTAATGTAGGTATAGTCGGAGCAACAGGTTACACAGGGCTTGAACTTGTAAAAATGCTTCTGAAGCATCCTATTTTTGATTTAGTTTATATTGCAAACTCTGAGGGTGGTACGACTATAAATAAATTGCACCCATCTCTAAATGGTGTATGTGAAGATGCAGTAAAAAAAGCAGATGTTGCAGAAATTTCTAAATGTTGTGAACTCGTTTTTTTAGCACTACCACATAAAACTGCCATGGCGTATGTTAAGCCACTTATTGCAAATGGAGTGAAAGTGGTTGACCTCTCTGCTGATTATCGTCTGCCTTTAGATATATATGAGGAGTTTTACTGCCCTCATTCTGATAAAGAAAATCTCTCTCATGTAGTGTATGGTTTGCCTGAACTTAATCGTGAAGCTTTAAAAAATGCAAAACTTGTGGCAAATCCAGGATGTTTTCCTACCTCTGCCATTTTGGGACTGTTGCCATTTTTAGATAAACGTGTGCCAAACACACCAATCATCATCGATGCAAAAACAGGTGTGAGTGGAGCAGGAAAAAAACTAAGTGAAGCGACACATTTTGTGAATGTAAACGATAATCTATTTGCTTATAATCCTCTTGGACACCGTCATGCTCCTGAAATCGCGCAAAAAGTAGGCGTTGCGTTTGAAGAGGTATATTTTGTGCCACATTTAGTGCCTGTTACTCGTGGAATGTTAAGCTCAATTTATATTCAAGTAGAATCTGAATTTGATGCTGTGGAATTGCTTAAAGAGTTTTACAAAGATGAGCAGGGTGTGCGAGTAAGTGAAGTGCCAGTAAATATGAAAAATGTTGCTGGAACAAACTTTTGCGACATCTATGTTAAACGCAAAGGAAATATGCTTTTTATATCTTCTGCTATTGACAACCTTATGCGTGGAGCATCTTCTCAGGCTGTTGTAAATGCAAACATTATGATGGGACTAGATGAAAATATGGCAATTCCAGATATAGCCTATGTCCCATAAAAGTTTAGAGCTTAAAGAGGGGGCATTTATTGTCTCTGATGCACATTACTCTCACCGAAGAGAGGAACTTCTTGATTTTATAAAAGCTATTTATGACAAAAAACTTGTGCCAACGCAGCTTATTCTGATGGGTGATATTTTTGATGCGCTTTTTGGGGGTATTGATTATACCTATGCAGAAAATCAAGAACTACTCACTCTTTTAAATGATATTTCTAAAGAGATAGAACTTATATATCTTGAGGGAAATCATGATTTTAACCTTGCAAAAATACTACCAAACGCAGCCCTGTTTAGCATTAAAAACCAACCTGTAAAAGCAATGCTACAAGACAAAACACTCTATTTGGCACACGGAGATTTTGATGGAGCGAGCTTTTATAAGGCATACACTGCGTTTATACGCAATCCTTTTATACTTTTTATTCTAAAATATATTGATATAGTATCTAATCATGCAATTTTAAAAAATGTGGAAGAGCATCTGGGAAAAAAAGATGACTGCAATAAATTTAGTGGTTTTCGTGAATTTATAACAAAGCGTCTTAGTGGCAGATTTGTTTGTGACTTTTTTATTGAAGGGCATTTTCATCAAAATGTCTCTTTTTCAGTCGATGGCTTTAAATATATAAATTTGGCAGCTTTTGCGTGCAATCAAAGATATTTTATTATAAAATACTCAAATAGCAATACTGTTTTACTAGAACAGAAATTTTCAAAGGGAAAATAGTTATGGATGATAAATCATTAAAAGTCGGCTCAAATGAGATGGAACTGGTCGATTTTCGTATATTTAAACAAGAAGATGATTCTGTGTACGAAGGTATATATGGGGTGAATGTCTCTAAGGTTAGAGAGATTATTAAAATTCCTCGTTTAACAGAACTTCCAGGAACACCAGATTTTATAGAGGGGATTTTTGATCTTCGTGAAGTTGTAATTCCTGTTGTAAATCTTGCAAAATGGATGGGGATACAAACTCCAGAAAATGTTCGTGAGACTTCATGTATTATTATTACAGAATTTAACAATGTTCTTATTGGTTTTGTGGTGCATGAAGCAAAAAGAATTAGAAGAATCAGCTGGGGAGATATAGAACCAGCCTCTTTTATGAACAGCTCCGCTGGTATGGATAGTAGTAAAATTACAGGGGTTACAAAAATAGAAGGTGATAATGTACTTCTTATCCTTGACCTTGAGAGTGTTGTTCAGGAATTAGGTTTATATGAACCTGAAACAGATGTTGAACCAGATAAAATAGAGA
>NZ_JALXBK010000093.1 GCF_026991475.1 Sulfurimonas sp.
AAATTGAAAAGCTCAAAAGAGAGCCGTAAAATCTGGGATTATACTTTTGAGCTAGATATTTTCTTCTACATATCAGAAACCTTAAAAATTGAGATGAAAACGACAAATAGCGATACAAAAGAGTTTTTCATAACAGAGGCTTTTCATACCTATTTTAATATTTCTAAGATTGCAGATGTGCAAATTTTTGGGCTTGAAAATAGACATTATATAGATACTTTAATAGATAAAGAAGTAGTGCAGCGAGGTAGCATAAAAATAGATAAAGAGGTAGATAGGATTTATAAGGAGAGCTCTTCTGAGATAGTTTTAGAAGATAGCGAGAAAAAAGTGCGTATTGAAGCTTTTAATTCAAACTCTGTTATTGTCTGGAACCCTTGGATAGAAAAATGTGCCAAAATGAGCGGGATGCAAAAAGAGGGATACAAAAAATTTGTATGTATAGAAAGTGCAAATGCTCTGGATGACTTTAAAATTGTAAAGCCAAACAAAAGTGTGAGCATCTCTGTAGAATATAGTACGCTGATTAAGCCTTAATATCTAGTAGAATTCCCATCATTTTATTTTGGGTGAGAGCGTTTAAAATTTTGTGTCAGTAACTTAAGTAGCACTTTTTTTATGCTAGAGTTTCAAAAGTAATGGCTGCGTAGTTAGTTAGGTGGAAATTGCATTTATTGGTTGAATAGGCGTTGCAAAATTTACTCAATGATAAAATAGTTTATAAAAGAAGTTGTATATAGCTTAAAAAGTATTTTTTGAAGTGCTTTAAAGTCCCTAATTTAGGGATAAATTGATGGTGCGGATGAAAGGACTTGAACCAAATAAACTAGATTTCTTTACGTTTCTTCTTAGCCTCAAAAGCCCTAAAAATAGGGACTTTAATTTTTTATAGATTCTTTTTAATGTATAATAATTCTTCAAAAGCGGACACCCAAGCGGACACCCAATGTAAAAGGGAAGTGAAATGGCATTAAATAAAAATGATTATGTTGCAGTGAAAAATGCATCTAACCTCTTCATACACAAGAAAGATAAAACAAAATTTTTATTTGATTTTAGATATGACAATAAACGCTATCGTAAAGCGTATAAAGTTCAAGCTACAGATTGGACAAAAGGTACATGCATTGCAGATGCCAAGAAAGCACTGCAGGAATATAAAAATGATGTAGAAGCTGGTTTTAATGCATTTGCTATTGTTACTCTCGATAAATTGTTTGAGTTATACTCTGAAACATTAGATGCCAATAAAAAATGGACTACCATCAAACGACAAAATTATGCAAGATATATTCAGCACTCATTAGGGAAAAAGAAGATTGATAAAATTCGTGAAATGGATGTTAAAAAGATTATTGCTAAGATGCAGGCAGAAAAATTGAGTCCAAGAACGCAGAAGTTGATATTGGAGGTATTGAAACCACTGTTTAATTTTGCAATTACGAATAAGTACATGAAAGAAAACCCTATAGCAAATCTAACGGTGAAAATACCAAACCAGAAGAAAGTGGTTACTGATGCAACAGCGCTATTTCAAAAAGTTCATAACTGCATTGTAACCTACTATAAAGATGAACCATTCTATCAGGCGCTATTTTTGTTCGCTTTGACTGGTCGTAGAAAATCAGAAATTCTTAATCTTAAATGGAAAAATATAGACTTTGAAAGTAACTACTACTGGATAGAAAATACTAAAAATGACGATAAACAGAAGTATCCACTGGCACCATATATTAAAGATCAAATTTTACTTATTCAAGATGATAGAAAAGGTCTTGTGTTTAAAAGTCCCGTTACTGGCGACGTCATTACGAATACTGATCGACAAATGAGGCAACTGAAAAAACATATAGGTATAAACAACCTCTCGTTACATTATATGAGAAATATTTTAGTTTCAATGTTGGCTGAGCAAAAAACCGAAGCCATTGTTCTGAGTGGTATTTTAGGGCACAAAGATGTAAATACTATCAATAAGTATTTGTCTGTAAACCATTACAAGAGTGGGCAGATAGGACTAGATAAGATTGATGATGTGCTTGATGTTGAGATACTTAACCACAATACTGATAACTAATTAGAATTTAAAAGAAAGTATGTTATCATCAGATGATAATAAAGGAATCAAGTGGATGATTTAGAAAATTTACTCAACTTACATGGAGAAGTTTTCCCTATGGATAATGGCTACTGGGTTAAGTTTGAGGCTTATCAAGTAGAAGTAAGTAAGTCTATACCTCATGGTATCAGATACTCATTAACTTTGCACGATAAGAATAACCATCGAGTTGTCGGTTATGACAATGCGCATAGTTTTAAATCATCTAAAAAGTATGGAGCAAGAAAAGAGTCATATGACCATATCCATAAACAGATGGATATAGTTGCTTATGAGTTTGAATCAGCCTCACAACTATTGGAAGATTTTTGGAAAAGTGTTGATTACTACATGGAGAATAATTAATGAAGATGAAAACAATAAAAGTTGGCATTATGTCAATGGAACAATATAAACAAAGAACTATAGATATAGCGAAGGGGATTTACAAGCCTAAAAAGGATGAACCAAAAGTGTGGTTTGAATCTGTAAAATCTATGGCTCAGATACTCTCTAATGAGAATCAAGATCTACTCAGAGTGATACTTGATAATCATCCTAAATCTCTTAAAGAGTTAGAAGAGTTGACTGGTAGAGCAAAATCAAATCTCTCTCGTACTCTTAAAACATTAGAGAGATATGGCATAGTGGAACTTCATAAACAGAACAATGCACTGGTTCCTGAAGTTAAGGCTACTCACTTTCAAGTTGAATTTGGACTTGAAGCAGCGTAATTATAAGTTTCATTCGTGATAAAAATAAGAATTAGACTTGTACAAAAATTCTGTCCGTATAGAGATTTTTAAGGTGCGACTATATTTATATTTTGAAAATGACTTAATTTGAGAAGTTTTTTATCATTTGTTATAAATTGGCTAGAGTCTGCGCGAGAAGCACTGCTTAAAATAAGCAAGTCCTCAAAATCTTCAAAGACATCGTTAAAAAAGTACTCTTTAGCATTGTGAAAGTCAATGTGTGTAAGGTACTGTGGAGTTATCTCATCACTAAGCATATCTATGGCGTGAAGTGTCTCTTTTGCATCGTGTTTTCTTTTTTCTGTAAGGACATAGTAAAATGTAGTGATAAAATCTGCTGAAAAAAAGAACTCATAATCTTCATTATCTTTATTTGCAAGATACCATGCAACGCTGCGTTTTGAGGTTGGACGTGTAGTGTCAAGCAGATCAAGACAAATGTTTGCATCAAGAAAGATTTTCATTATAGCTCTTTTTCATCTCTTTATAATCCATATCTCCAATTTTTCCATCTAAGATTCCTATAAAATTCCCACTTCTCTGTTTCGATTTTTTTTCAACTGTATCTATAAGTGTTGGCTCTTTGATGACAGCTTGGAAGTAGTGAGACAAGAACTGTGTAAAGTTTAAATTTCTTTCGTGTAATAAAGTACTTACTTTATCTACCAATTCTTTATCAAATTTAAAGTTTTTGCGTACAGTAAGAGAGCCCATACTTTACTCCTTTTATAGTATGTATATATTTAATACATACATATTATAGCGTATTTTACTTAACATATGGTATTTACAGTAAATAATCATCTATTACTAGGTAAAACCTCTCGATTATAAGAGTTCCCAAAAAAATACAATTACATATTATAGCTCTGAAACACAACACAAAGGAGCATGATGAAAAACTCACATTTCACAAACAACAAGACTCTTCAAGACTATTCCCACTGGTGGAATAGTCTTGACCTGAATTTCACCCCGTTAAATAACCTACACTACACACCGCTACAAGGAGCATAATCATGTGGAGTACATCTACGCTATTAACTATTGCCATAGCAGTAGGCAGCATTTTAAAAGAGACTCTTGATGAAGAAGAGCAATAAATCGAGACATATCCTAAAAGTTGTGTCTAACAGTAACACCTAACTAATTTTTCTCCTCATAAAATTTAAGATTGAATATTTGATTTAGTTCATAAAGTTTAGATTTTATCATCGGAACAGGTTTTT
>NZ_JALXBK010000094.1 GCF_026991475.1 Sulfurimonas sp.
CACGTATAAACTGCTCTGTTTGGTCAAGCATGTCATTTACACCCCATGCAACTGCCTGCATCGTATGTGTCTCATCTATATCTGTAATACGGTGAGAGAGCTCTCCTCGTCCTGCTTTAATGAGCACGTCACGCACTTGACGAATAAGAGCATCATTAAAAATCTTGTCGCAAACATCATCTGCTTGTAACAGTGTTAGAAGTAGTGTTGCAATGGTACCTACAAATACCAATCCTGCTGCAATGTATTCTCCTTCATACCCAAAGTAGATAATAATAGCTAAGAGTAGTGCATAAAGCCCACTATGCTGTTTAGTGCTGTAAATTGAAGACAAAATCGTCATAACTCTCTCCCTTCTCTTTTAGTATAGTATTGAGTAATTTTTCAGAAGCTTCCATTCCACCACTCTGCTCTACTGCAAAAAGCTGCTTATAGAGTTCAGGAATAACCTGCATTGATTTTGCAGAGGGTTTTCGTCTGACTGAGTGCAAGTCGATGACATTGCCATTTTTATCAAGCGTGACCGTCACATTGGCAAGTACCCAGTAAAAAGAGCCATCTTTACACATATTTTTTACATAGGCAAATATCTCCCCTTTTGCCTTTACTCTATCCCATAGATATTTGAAGATTATTTTTGGCATGTCAGGATGTCTTAAAATCGAGTGGGGTTTTCCAAGCAGTTCCGATTCAGAATATCCCGATATTTTTATAAAGATTTTATTCCCATAAATTATGCGTCCGTTTGCATCAGTTTTCGAGACAATGAACTCATCTGCCGAAAGCTGTTTTTCGTTGTTATTTGGTGCTATTTTAGCCAGTTATACTCCTACATGTTTATTACAAAATATAATAATATTAGTCCTAAAAGTCTAAAAGATAGTTTAAAATTTTACCAAACTTTTAAATAATTTGATTTTTTTGTGATAGCTATCTATTTTGATACAATACATATATGAAAATACTATTATTAGAAGATGACACGGCACTCGCAAGCATTTTAGTGGACTACTTAGAAGATGAATATGAAGTCACACAAACATACAGCATGAAACAAGCACTGCGTTTAAGCGAAGAGGAAAATTTTGATCTCTACATTTTTGACATCAATGTTCCTGATGGAGACGGCATTTCACTTTTAAAAGAACTGCGTGATTTTCAAAATGAAACACCTGCCATATTTATCACTGCGTTTGAGAGTACCAAGTACCTCAAATCTGCTTTTGAATCAGGTGCAAATGACTTTATACGAAAACCTTTTGACCTTGAAGAACTTACCCAGCGCATTGAGAACATCAAACGCCACTTTGGACTTGAAGGAGTTCTCAAAATAACCCCAACACTGGAATTTGATGTTAAAACACATACCATTTTTGATGCTCACAAGAGAGTGCGTCTCACACATAAAGAGAGTGAATGCCTGCACTACTTCTACAAAAATCGCCATCGTGTTGTTAGCTCCGATGAGTTGCTACAAAATTTTTGGGAGTTTGATGAGATGCCAGGAGATGATGCCATCCGTACTATTGTAAAAAATCTTCGTAAACATATAGGAAAAGAGCATATTGTAAACATTCGGGGAGAGGGGTATAAGTTTGAATGAGTTAGAAAAGAGATCATTTTACTCATTTTTAGCGCTTTATCTAAGCTCTTCTGCTATATTTATTCTATTGCTTGGTTACTGGTACTACGATGCGCAAAAAAATGCACTTGAGAGTGAAACCTACTACAAACTCGAACACCTTGCTGATAAACTTGCAGGAAGCATTATCAATGCGCAGATGAAAGGAACTGTCCTTCAATTACCAGAGCAAAAAGGCTTTGAGTACAGTCTCATTCCTACACAAGATCGCGCAAATTACCATGTCGGTTACTTTGAAAAAGATGCTCAAAAGGTCTTAGTATCTGCTGCGCCCCAAGAACATCTTAACATCGAGTACGTTGTAGTACGCACTAACACCTACTTTACGAAGCTGCATAAACTCCAAACGCAGGTACTTACTGTAATGGGCATCAGTTTTGTGCTTATCGTACTTATCTCCTTTTTTCTCGCCAAACTCTTTATGAAACCACTGCATAACAGAATGAGTCAAATAGAGGGCTTCATTCAAGATGTCTCACATGAGCTTAACACCCCAATAACGGCGCTAAAAATGAGTGCGAGCAGAGCAATAAAAAAAGAGGTTTATGATAAAAAAATACTCACCAATATCTCTATAAGTACCAAACAGCTTGAAAGCATCTACAAATCACTCACCTTTTTAAACTTCAAGCAAAAAATGCAGGAGAGTGAACAGGTAAACCTAAAAGTAATACTAGAGAAAAATATCAGTTACTACGAAGAGCTCACCAACGCGAAACATATAGAGATAAAAAGTTCACTTGAAGATGTAACATTTAACATCATCCCTGCGCGTGCCGAGCTGCTCTTTTCCAACCTCATCTCAAACGCCATTAAATACTCCATGCCAAACACAACCATAAGCATAACACTCACACCGGAGTATTTCACTATAAAAGATGAGGGAGTTGGCATATCAAAAGAGAAACTCGAAGCTATATTTGAACTCTACAAACGAGAATCTGATATTGCAGGAGGCTTTGGAGTGGGGCTAAACATTGTCAAACAAATTTGCGATGCGTACAACATCAAAGTAACTGTAAGCTCCGAACTTGAAAAGGGAAGTGAGTTTACACTCTTCTTCCCTTAAGCTCATAGCAGTTCAAGCACCTGACTTTTAAATTTTTTGTGTATAAACGGTGAAGTCATGGCAGAAAGCAATGCAGAATAATTTGGAGAAAAAGTAACTGTGTCTCCTACTTTAAGTCCACTTTGTTTAGCATCTAAAATCATATGATCACTACTACCACCCAAAATATCAACATCAATTTGGGGTGTTAATCCATCAATAGCAACATCTTCTCGACCAAGTCCAAGAATAACACGGGGGATTATTCCTCTATCTTCAAAGTGTGGTATTTCGCCAAAGGCATTCAGTGCCATCTCTCCATTTGGTAAAGAAGGTTTTCGTTTTGCCTCTATCACTTCTGCCACAATTTTAAAAGCATCTTGATAAAGACCCTCTATTTTATGTCTATAAAGAGTTTCAACTCCTAAAAAAATGGATTCGCCCAGTCGCACATTATTCACTCTTCCTGGACGGCCATTTTCCTGAAGCCAGATAAAGTTAGCAGAATTTCCACCTGAAATTATTGAGAGTTTAATACTAAATTGCTGTTCAATCATATCAGCTAGAAGCGAGAGATGGTTCATTTTTTCCTGATTGGGCTTTATACCACCAAAGCAAGCAAAGTTTGCACCAATACCAATCAGTTCGATGTTAGGAAGTCGAAGAATTTTTTCTACATTGTCGTGAAGGTGTTCAGGGAGAATCCCTTCTCTTCTATCGCCCATCTCCACCATAAGAATGACTTGATGCTTTTTTTTCTGTTTGATTGCTTCCTTGTTCAAGGCTTTTATAACTACAAACTCTGTATTAAGAGAGATATCTACATAACGAACTACCCGTTTGACATCCGAGAGAAAAGGAGTGCGAATCAGACAAAAAGTTGCATCGACTCCAGCTTTTTTCATACGAATAATATCCTCGATACGTGAATCACCGAGCAGGCTGATACCAGCATCTACAAGTGTCTGTGCAATATGGGCTTCCCCAAGATTCACTTTATCGATCCCCATCACTTCAATACCAACTTCTCCCCACATCTCTTTGATGCGAGATGCATTGTGAGCAATTTTGTTTAAATCTATTTCAATATAAGGTGTTCTCACTATTTCTTTTTCTTCAAAAGTTCAGGAAATTGTCTCTCAATAGCATCTATGATGCATTTAGTATCTCGCTTAAGAACATCTGTTACCGCTCTTTTGTAGCTTTTTTTATACTCCTCAATTGTCTTATCAATCATAGCATTATCCATATCTTCATGATTTAAAGTAATTGCTATTACTGGTGCATTAGTAAACATCTCATTGAGTTTAATAGCATCTTCAAGTTTTGGTATTGGAAAATCTGGATAATCACCCATTATTTTACGCATTGGTGCATGTTGTAAAATAACGCCATTTGCCTGTGAACCACGACTGATGGCACATGAACTTAGATAAGCTGGATGTGTCAAAGCACCCTGCCCTTCAATAATGAAAATATCGGATTGCTCTGCATCCCAAGCACGAAGTATCTCCCCTTCGACAACGCCAGCAGCAAAATGTCCTGCTATTGCATCCATAGGTGCTCCGTATTTAGCTCCTTGCATAAGACCTGTTTGCCCTGTTGAAATCATCACTGCTTTATAACCTACATTTATAAGAGCTTTTGTTACAATAGTTGCTGTAGTTCGTTTACCAATGGCACCGTCTGTTCCAAGTACAGCTATTCGAGGTGCAGTTACTTTGAGAATTTCTCCTGTAAAAACACGACGCAAATTTTTTCCCTCATATTTTCTTACATCTGTAACAGTTACACCATGTTGCTTAGCCTTTTTCATAAATGCCTTATCATCACTTAAAAAATGGTGCATACCACTTACAATGCTCAATCCTTTGCTCATCGCCTGTTCCATCAGAGTAATATCACCCTCAGAAAAATCACCAGTTAATGGTGCAATACCATAAATAAATGTTTGTGGTTTTTTTGAGAGAGAATTTAGAGCATCATCTAAATTTTTAAAAATCATAATACCATTTGCAATGCCATCCAACACTTCACCCGCATCTTGTCCAGCAAATTGGCTATCTATAACACCAACTATTTCATATCGTTCAGAGTGACGGACAAGCCCATTGGCTGTCTTTCCGTCCATCTGAGTAAAAAATCCTTCACTATACACAACTGCTGTTGCTTTTTTCATTCTTATCCTTAAGATTTATATATCTTCTTCTTGAATCTTATTTTCTAAGTTCTTTCTCTTTTGCTATCAATGCAACGACACCATCATGCATATCTTGAACAGCTTGAACTTCTGTTATACCTAAGCGTCTACGATTGCTAATGTCATAAACTCCACCCTCACTTTCACTGTGTTCACCATTAATTCCACGGATTTGAAGATGGTACTTGTCTGTAATAGCTTTAAATCTGTCCATATCTTCTGCAAGTTTTGGCAAGGCGATGTGAACACTAGCTCTCATGGCAGTTCCTAAATTCGTTGGACAACTTGTAATGTAACCTATATGCTCACTATATGAAAAAGGTACTTTAGTTTCAATACTTTTAATTGCATTTACAAGACGAGTAAAGACCTCTTTTATATCTCCACCCTGTTGCATGGAGATAATACGAAGCTGATCCTCTTCATTGACCCAAACTAAAAATGTTTTATCATTATTGTGATAAATTCCACGACCAGCAGGCCAATCACGATTGAGTCCAGCAGCATCTAAAAAGCGATCTCCCTCTTTAAATAAAAAGTGATCTTTGATGAGTGAATCTTGCACCTCTTTTGACATCCCAAGAAGAGGATAATACTCTCCTTTAAGTTCACCATCAAGTCTCTTAAGACCAGCAACAACACTTGATTCTACATGATCACGCTGCTCTTTTGATATAGCAGGGCCAAGAGGCATATTGTCCATATTTCTTCCAACACGAATACGAGTAGATAAAATAAACTCATTATCAGGGTCAGGATTTGGAGCATTCAAATCATCTGGGTTAAGATTGCTTTTATGAGAATCAGTTTTAGCAAATCCATGATACTCTTCAATAATAGGATCAAAAAGTTTGTCAAAAACATCATAAGACTCTTTGTCACCTGCATAGACACCTATGCCACTATCAATATTTTTCACACCTGAATTAATAGCTTGTTCAAGCGTAAAACCATTAGAAGTTTTTTTATTTTTAAGTGCTTCAAACACCTCAGGTGTTAGATATTTGCAAAGAAGAGATTTGCAATCTTTTGGAAAATTTGGGTAGTTCATTATATATCCTTTTTAGTAAAATTGAGCATCAAGTTGTTTTGTAACACTTGAGTAGTATTTATATTCCAACGCTCTATGCAGTAGCTTGAAAAATCCTCATATCCTTGCTTATAAAGCTCCATCTCTTGAATTACTTCAAAAGCCTTATAAAGCTTTTGCAAGTTTTGCATCTCATCAGAAATGATAGCTTCGCATTGCTGTAAAAGTACAGTTTGACTCATGATTTTATCACCGTTCCAACCCCCTCACTTGTAAAGATTTCAAGTAACAATGCATGCTCAATTCGCCCATCAATTATGTGAGCTTTCATGACACCACCATTAACGGCATCAAGGCAAGCATCTACCTTTGGGATCATACCTCCATCTATAACGCCATTAGCTTTGAGAGTCTTGATTTGTTCTTCATTTAGTGTATGAATAATCTCTTTTTTATTGTTCATTACACCTGGCGTGTCTGTCATAAAAATAATTTTTCGTGCCTTAAGACTAGCAGCAATATGACCTGCAGCGATATCTGCATTTATATTAAATCCAGGATGTCCATTTTGATTTGATGATGCTACAGGTGCTATGACAGGAATAAATTTTTCAGCTATTAAATTATTAATCACTTGAGGGTCTACTTTTGTCAGTTCTCCTACGTAGCCATATTTTTGCATATCTATCGGTTTGGCTTCAAGCATTGAAGCATCTTTACCACTTATACCTATAGCCTTTGCACCATATTCATTCAGCAAAGCAGTAATCTCTTTGTTAATACTTCCAGAGAGAACCATTTCAACTACTTCCATCACCTTTTCATCTGTTACACGCAGTCCATCTATAAAATGAGAGCCGATTTTAAGACGCTCTAACATATCTCCAATAGCTCTACCACCACCATGTATAATAACAGGCTTAATACCCACCAAATACATCAGCACAATATCTCTTGCGAACTTTTCTTTAAGTTCGGGAGTTATCTGCGCTGAACCACCATACTTAATGACAAATATTTGATTTGCATAGCGTTTTATGTATGGCAAAGCATCAAGCAATACTCTTACTTGGTTAATTTTTTGTTTCATATATATTCTTTAAATAGTAAAATCTTTTCAGTTGTTTAATTATAGTTGATAAAAATGTAAGAGTTGTGAAATGTAGTTTTATTTTCTTTGTGGAAGAGTAAGTTTAAAGCAGGCTCCATTATCTGTATTGTATGCAATAATTTTGCCATTCATTTTCTGTTCTACAATAAGTTGCGACATATAAAGACCTATACCTATACCACCATCCTTATATTTTGTACTGGTATAAGGTTTAAATATTTTTGGCAATATACTTAACTCAATACCACCACCATTATCGCAAAACAGCACATTAAGCATACCATTTTCAGAACTTATATCTATATTTATTCTACCTTGCTGCGTTTGTCTGGCAAGTGCATCTTTAGAGTTATTAAGCAAGTTAAGTATGACCTGCGAAAATTCACTAGCAGAACCTTGTATAAAATAAGTGTTTGGTTTTGCATCAAAATGAACGCTAATATGGTAATAATCAAGTGCTGCTGAAACTATTTGAATAGCTTTTTGTATGCAGAGAACTAAATCAAATTTTTCATCAACTCTGTTAGGGCTAAAAAAAAGTCTAAAATCATCAATAGTCGTTGACATATATTTTATTATTTCATTTGCTTTGTCCAGACGCACCTTTAAATACTTCTCATCAAGTTCATCAAAGGCATATGCAGATTCTAAATTCATAAAGATACCACCAAGTTGTGCCAATGGCTGACGCCATTGATGGGCGATATGTCCTATCATCTCACCCATAGAAGCCATTTTTGATTGTTGCATCATAAGGTACTCTTGTTCAACTCTTAATTTATTTTCTTCTTTTATCTCATTTTTAAGTTGTTGCTTAATAGATTCATGTTCTGTAACATCTTTAGCAATCAACTTAATGTAGTTACTATTGATATTTTTTGAGAGAGAACCTGAAAATTCAAAGTTGTACCCATTAATTTTCAGAGCGAAATTAATGATTTTTTTCTCTTTGTTGAGAGTGCTATAAAGTTTTTTCCAGCTCTCATGAAATAAATACTCTGGATGTTTTTCAACTGCTTCACTACCAAAATATTCATATGCTTTACGATTCATCCAATGAATAACCTGTTGTTTTGGTGCATCATAAATCTCAATAATAGCTTCAGGAAGAAAATCCATTATCTCTTTTGCATGACGAAGTTTTATCTCCAACATACGAGCAACATTACCTTTGACATGTTTAAAAATATCTCTGTTAGTTAAAAGTGCATACATCTCGCCTTGTTCATTAGTTACAAGTACGCGTCTTAAACTTTTTTTTCGCATTAGTGCTATGACCGTTGTTATTGCCTCATCAATAGATACACTCACAACAGGGGAGGACATCAAACTCTCAACAGATGTATTTAAATCAATATGTTTATAACTTGCATTGAGAATATCTTTTTCAGTAACAATTCCTACTACCTTGGCTTCTTTTGCAACTATAACAGAGCCTATCTTAGAATCTGACATCTGCTTTAGAGCATCAAAAAGAGTTGTTTTTGGAGATACAGCGACAATACTTACATCATGATTTAAAAGATCACTAACCTTCAAATCAACCTTATAAACATCCTCTTCCAAAAAAGAAAAAAGATCCTCTTGGCACACGGTACCTGCATATTTTCCTGCATCATCTACAAGAACCAAACGGCGTATATTATTTGTCACTACAAGTTCAAAAGCTGATTCTACAGGTCTGTTACAATGAGCCGTTATAACAGGTTTTTTTGCATATGGTACTATTTTTTCATCAAAACAAATACCTTTTTGAAGTAGCTCTAATATCATACTCTCAGTAACTATTCCAACAGGAAATTTTTTGTTTAGAATTACTACAGAACCATTGTTGTTTTTTAGCATACAATCCATTGCCTGAGATATTGTAGCGGTATCTACAATAGAAAAGTTTTTTTTGTGAGCTATATTAGAAAGAGTGTTCATTTATTTATCCCATCATAAAGACGATACCCGATGGCACTTATGTTTTCAATAATATCAGAATGTGTTTTTTTACGGATATTTCTTATTTGTGCACGAATAGCATCTTTGCTCATTGGTCTCTCTTGCCACACTTCATACTCTAAGACATCATAAGAGAGGGTCTGCTCTTTATTTGCTATAAAAAACTCCAGTAACTGCATCTCTTTTCGACGCAGATGTATCTCTTTTTTTTCTAGTAAAACTAACTTTGAAGCTTTATTATAAAAGTAGCCTTTGCCAAGATCTATGAGCTGAGTATTTTCATCATTGTTGTACTCTAAAGCAGCTTTACTAAGAGCATTAACCAACTCAATACTAGTAACAGGTTTTACAAGATAGCGAGTAAGTGTCAGCTCAACAGCTGTAAGTAAAAACTCTTTATCTGTATATGCAGTCGATATAATAATACGAGTTTTTAAATCATTCTTTCGCACAATCTTTGCTAAATCAATACCACTCATACCTGGCAAATTTATATCCAAAAGAAGAATATCAGGTTTTATTTTTTCATACAGTTTCAAGCCATCTTCTGCATTATTGGCCAAATACAAACGAGAGGTATATCTTTTTAAAAACTCTGCAATATGCATTTGAATATTTTCATCATCTTCAACATATAAAATAGTTAAATTTTTAATTGTGGAGGCAAAAAGAGAGTGGTTCATTTTTTAAAATCTTGGAGTTCTATCAAAATCAAAGGCACCAAAACTCTGTACAAAATCTATAAAACAAAAAGTTCTTGTTATACTTATATTCATTACTCCCTCCACAAAATTAGCAATACAATTCTCTTTTAAAATTATAACAAGTTTAACTAAAATACTTTGTGATATACTAAAGTAAACATTTACTTCTGCTTGGCACTTTTTTTGCTTAAGTAAGAATAAATAGATTATATAGGGTACTCAATGGCTAAAGCGAACGACGATATTATCATCATTGAAGATAGTGATGCCGCTTTAGATAATGAAGATGTAGCGCAACAAATAGTTGATTTTGATGAGGAAGAAGAGGCTAGAAAGAAAAAAATAATTCTTTTTGGTGGAATTACTGTTATTATTGTACTACTTATTGTTACAACTGTACTTCTTCTACTTTTTAAACACTCAAAAGAGCAGCAAAATATTGACTTTTCCATTTTAGATAAAAAGCTTGATACAAATAAAACAGTTGTCATTGCACCAACAAAACTGGAAAATATGATAGCAAAAGCAAACTACCTCTACAGTAATGGTTCAAAAGAGAAAGCACTCACACTTTATGAAGACATAGCACAATACTCTAAAGCTATATCAGTGTACAATTTAGGTGTTGCACAACTCAAAGGTGGACAGTACAAAATAGCTTTAAAAACTTTTCAAGATGCCATAAAAAACAATGAAAAACGCTGCGTAAGCGCTATAAACGCAGCGGTATGCTGTTTGCACCTAAATGATGAAAAAAGCTTTAAATACTACATAAATCTAGCCTACGCATATCTTCCTTATGAAATAAATTCACCTCTATACTCCTATTATTATACACTTGTAAATTATTATAAAAAGAATTATCTCTCTGCACTAAATTCACTAAAACACGCTTCATCAAATACCTATCCTGAAGCACAAGATCATCTAAGTGCAAAAATAAATGCTCTTTACAATAATAATTATGATGCCATTGATGCACTTGAAAAATTATCTGATCCAACTGATACTTTTAGCCTAGGACTTCTTTATGCACGCATTGGAGATTTTAATTTAGCCGTTAATCATTTTCAAGATGCCCTGCTAAAAGAGATACATCCAATACGCGCAGAGTTGGCACTTGGTTTAATTAATCTAAAAGCTGGACATATTAAGAACGCTACGCAAGAGATAAATAGCGTTACAAAAAAACACCCAAATAAAGTCTACAATTACTACCCTATTACAGTAAAATTAAAAAATTCTCTTTTTGATCCACAAAAAGCACAAAAACTTTACCGATTAAAAATAATTAAATCTCAAAATATTGCATTTGAAAAAATCTTTTATTTTTCACCATACAAAATTTTTAATGCTAATCAGACTATTAGTTACATTAGAAAAGGGAATGCGAACATCTATATAGACAATGTAGCATCTGCACAAAAATATCTTAAACACAGCGCATCTTCTTCTAGTGTAAACGCAGGGATTACACGCGCCATAAAAAAAGCGCTCTCTATGAAAATAAGAGAAGCAAATAAAGAGCTGCAAAAACTCGCTAAAATCCAACCAAAGCACTCAATTTTGCAGTACAATCTTGCACTTACTTATGCACAATTAGGGAACATCAATCAGGCATATAAACATTTTTTACGCTCTTATCATCTTGATGCAAAAAATTATCTTTCTGGTATTTATGCCGTTATGACAGGAAAAATGATAAATAAAAATACAAGAAAGCTTAAATCAATTATTGCAGACTCTGTAAGCTTGGAGGATGATAATGAAGAGAGTGATCTTTATAAAACACTTCTTCAAATAAGTGCAAATGACTATCTATCTGCTGTAGAATGGACAGAAAATAGCTATAAACCAAGACCTCTATATCTGGTACTTTCCACACTTATAGGTATGAAGTTACACCATTATGACAAAGCTCAAAAAGCCGCGCAAAAATTAACAATAGAGTTTCCACATGATATTCTTCCACACCTTATCTATATAGAGACACATTTTTATAATGATACACCTGCAAAATATGTTGAAGATGTCAATCGTTACTTAAAAAAGCAATCATTTAGCTTTACAGATCTCTATTATGGTCCTTATGTTACAAGGTATCTCTATATTCAAGAAAATCTCATTACAGGGCAACTCTACTATTTACGCAAACAGCTTGAGGCTAAACTCGATACGACGACACAAGAGACGCACGAAATTGAAAGTGCTTTGGCATTGACTGCACTGTACAATAAACAGTATGAAGAGTCTTATATGCTTTACAACCATCTTATAGATACATTGAAAGTTCAGGATGCATATACTCTTTATCTTGGTGCAGTAGCATCTACTGCTGCGAATCATCATGCCAATGCTATCGCACTACTTGAGTTGTCAATTTTGAAAAATAGAAGTTTTTATGAGAGTAGATATGCGTTAGCACTTTTATATCTTGAAACAAAAAATAATGAGGGCGCTACAATTCAACTGGGGAAAATAAAGAGTAATAACTTTACATCAAACTATTTTAATTTTAGTATCAACGAAGATGAGCTACTTTATAAGAAGCAACATCCCCAAACACAACCTTAAAAAAGATAGCCTAAAAGTGTCTCACTTGCGCTAACTTTTGTGCCGGCCGTAAGATGTAGTTTAAATGATTTTGGCAAATAAATAGTGCTAACACCACTAAGCATTGTCCCATATCTCGAACCTTTTATAAGCTCTTCATTCTCATTTATATCAAGAAAAATAGGAGCAAAACTTCTTGAGAGTTTATGTACCACTTTTACTATATGATTATCTTCATCTACAAGCTCAAAACTAGCATATTCATTTAATGCATCAAAAAGCTTTGCATCCTTTGCAAGACGAGCACCTTTTACAAAAGTTAGATTTTGCACTTTTGCACTGTATGGAACTCTCAAAACAGAAACATCTTGATAACGAGATGCAATTGTCACTTTATAAGCGAAAATATCATCTTCAAGGTACTCTATATTCAAGACTTCACCATCAACAGGAGATACAAAAGCATTTTTTTCATAATCCTGTATAGATTTCTCAGGATTTCTAAAAACATATGCACTCAAAAGCATAAATACAAACGCAGCAACAGCGAGTAACTCCAAATCTAAAATTAGGAAAATAATAGCTGCAACAAAAGCATATGCAATATATTTTAGAGCATGCTTATGTAGAATAAAAAGATTATTGTCCATTATCCAACTCATTTGTTATAGTTTTACTCATATTTGCATCTTCTTTCAGCTCTTCTTCTATCGTTTCAGCACCCTCTACGACTTTTGATTTTATATTGTTTGCTTTTTCAAAGTCTATAATTATTTTACGAACTTCATCACCTGTAATATTCTCTTTTTCATATAAAAGAGCCACCATACCTTCTATAGCATCTCTATACTCTTCAAGACGTGCCACAACAGCAGCATATCTCTCATCAAGAGACTGTTTAATAAAGTCATCCATCTCTTGTGCCATTTTATCACTATATTCACGAGATGCTTGTTGTCCTGTACCTAAGAAAGATTGGCGTGATTTTTCAAGTACCATCAGTCCTGCAATATCAGTCATACCATAAGTTTGTACCATAGATTTTATAATGTCTGTTGCACGTTCAAGATCATTTCCTGCACCAGTTGAAATCTCACCAATAAAAACTCTCTCAGCAGCACGACCACCAAGAAGAACATCTACTTCTGCCCAGAGTTCATGCATCTGCATCATAAACTTATCTTCTTCTGGTTTATTTAGAGTATACCCAAGAGCGGCAAGTCCACGAGGAACTATTGAAACCTTAGATACTTTTTTAGCACCATCAGTTGTCTCTGCCATAAGTGCATGTCCACTCTCATGATATGCCACTATTTTTTTCTCTTTTGGATTGATACGACGTGATTTTTTAGCAAGTCCGGCAAGAGCACGCTCAACCGCTTCAAACATATCTTGCTGTTTCACTGTTTTTTGACTTTTACGCCCTGCTAAAAGTGCCCCTTCATTAATAACATTTGCCAAGTCAGCCCCAGCCAAACCTGCTGTTAAACGTGCAATCTCTTCTAGGTCAACATCATCATCAATTTTTACATTTTTCACATGTACTTTTAGAATTTTAACACGTCCCTCAAAATCTGGTTTATCAACAAGAACTTGTCTATCAAAACGTCCAGGTCTTAAAAGTGCTTGATCTAAAATTTCTGGTCTATTTGTAGCTGCTAAAATAATAACAGGAGTGTTTGTTCCAAAACCATCCATCTCTGCAAGAAGTTGATTCAGAGTTTGTTCTCTCTCATCATTACCACCCATTGGACCACCAGATGCACGGCTTTTACCAATAGCATCAATCTCATCAATAAATATAATAGATGGAGCGTCTTTTTTTGCCTGCTCAAACAGATCACGCACACGAGCAGCACCAACACCTACAAACATCTCAATAAAACTTGAACCACTCACTGAGAAGAAAGGAACTTCTGCTTCACCTGCAACAGCCTTTGCAAGAAGTGTTTTACCAGTACCAGGACTACCAACAAGCAGCACCCCTTTTGGAATTTTTGCACCGATTTCTACATAGCGTCCAGGGTATTTTAAAAAGTCAACTATCTCTTGCACTTCTTCTTTTGCCTCTTCTACGCCTGCTACATCTTCAAATTTTGTATCTGGTTTTTCTGAACTAATAAGCTTTTTAGAATTTCCCATTCCAAGAAGACCACCACCCATACTTTTTTGCATACGCCCAGCAAAAAACATCCAAATGGCAATAATAATAAGAAAAGGAAAGAGCCATCCAAACATATCAGTAAACCAGTTTGTTTCACTAAAACCTGTGTACTCAATTTTTTCTTTATCTAAAAGTTTTACAAGCTCTGGATCACCTTTTATAACTCGAGTTGTATAAATTTTGGAACCATCAGAAGAGACAGCCTTAATATAGCTTTGCCCTATTTCCACTTTTTTGACAGATTTGTCTTTTACTAAAGATTTCAATTCAGAGTAGTCAATTTTTTCTACTTTAGTAGCACCATTTCCACCCATAGTCCCGCTAGTCATACCAGCACCATCGCCAACCATTACCTTAAAAAGTAATATAACTACAACTGAAAAAATCGCAAATGTAATAAGTGGATTTTGGTTAAAAAAATTATTGTTGTTATTGTTGTTATTATTATTTTCGTTTTTAGCCATTTTATTTCTCTTTTATTTTTAATACGAGTGTTACCCACTCTTCTTGTGCTATCTTCTCTATAATCTCACAATCTTTGTAGTAATTCAGCACTTTCGTTTCATATTTATCTAAAATACCTGATAGAACCAAAACCCCATCATTATCTAGTGCATTTTTAAGATCGTTTGCAATAAATGTCAATACATCTGCAACAATATTTGCTACAACAATTTTATATTTTTGATCTAAATTAGTAGCGGAACCTTCCCAAATAGAGTGAAATTCCAAATTATTTAATTTTGCATTTTTTATAGAGTTTTCAACTGATATTGGATCAGTATCACAAGCATCAACTACTGCACCAAGTTTCATAGCTGCCATGCCAAGTATGCCACTTCCACAACCAACATCTAAAACTTTATCACCCTCTTGTACATATTTAGAAATCGCACGGAGTGAAGAAGCAGTTGTTGGATGATGTCCCGTACCAAAGGCAAGAGCAGGATCAATTGCAATATTAATTAGATTTGGATTTGGTTCACTCCAAGTTGGATGAATATAAAATTTATCAATAGCTAAAGGTTCTATAGAGTTTTTATAAGACTCTACCCAGTCGTTATTTTCAAGCTGTTTTTGCTGACACTCAAGCTCAATATCTTCATCAAGTGCCTTTTGTAGAGCCTCAGTAAACTGTTCTAAGCCCCAAACAATAGTCTCTAAATTATCTTCACTACGAATGACAAAACCACCATCAATCTCTTCAAAACCAATAGGAAGAGTGTCTGCTAAAAAATCTGCATACAAATCATGGTGTGACGAGACTTTTACACTAAGCTCGTAATAATGCTCCTGCATTATTGGGAAACACCCATCACAGCAGCTAATTTTTCTTTTAATACTTGAGGAGTAAAAGGTTTTACAATGTAGTTATTTACACCTGCTTTAAGTGCAGTAATAACCTCAGCTTTACCACCTTCAGTTGTTACCATGATAATAGGAGTATCTTTAAAACGTGCATCAGCACGAACTTTTTTTACAAGTTCAAGTCCATTCATTTCAGGCATATTCCAGTCTGTAATAAGCATCTCAATATCTGGATTTGCATCCATCTGAGCCCATCCTTCGACTCCATCTGCACCCTCAAGTATATCTTTATATCCAAGACGAGCCAGAGTATTTTTAATTATACGACGCATTGTAGAACTATCATCAACAACAAGTAATTTCAAATGAAATCCTTTAAATATATATTTTATTTTGCTTATAATATCAAAATTTTGTTTGTATTACTATTAATCTAGGAGTTTAAACATCTTCTCTAAATCTAATTTTCCTTCATAATATGCCTTACCAATAATAACACCATCAACTTCATTAGTAGCTATAAGTGCTTTTATATCATCTTCATCCTTAACACCACCACTTGCAATTGTGCTCACCCCACTTGCACGCGCTATATCTAAGGTAAAGGCAACATTTACACCACTCAGCGTTCCATCTTTTGAAACATCAGTACAAATAATAGCCTCAACACCTGCATTTGCAAACTCTTTTGCCAAGTCAGTAGCCTTCATCGTACTTACTTCACCCCAACCCTCAACCGCAACATATCCATCAATAGCATCAATACCCACTGCAATAGGATACTTCGCCGCCATATCTTTTACAAACTGCGGATCTTTTACAGCAATTGAACCCAAAATAATTCTGTCAATGCCAATTTCTAGCATCTTTTGAATAGTCTCTTCATCACGAATACCACCACCGAGTTCCAGCTTTACATTACAATTCTCTCGTATTTTCACTATCTGCTCAAGATTTTTCGGCTCACCTGCAAAAGCACCATTAAGATCAACAAGATGCACCCACTCAGCTCCCATTTCTTCAAACTTTTTTACAAGTTCATACGGCTCATTTGAGTAAATCTTCGCACTATCCATCAAGCCTTTGGTAAGGCGTACCGCTTTTCCATCTTTTAAATCAATCGCTGGGTATAAAGTCATTTTTTTCCTTCTCTATAGTTGTATAAAATTTTCTAAAATTTTGAGTCCGTTATCTTGACTCTTTTCAGGGTGGGGTTGGATGCCCATGATGTTGCCATGCGCTACGGCTGATGTGAATTTGTATCCGTAATATGTTTCACCTATAATGTCTTTCTCATCATCACAAACTGCATGATAAGTATGTACAAAGTAAAGGTAATGTTCATCATCTAAGTTTTCAAAAAGAGGATGTTTTTTTGTGAACATTCTGTTCCATCCCATATGAGGAATTTTTAAGGCTTCATCAAAATTTTTCTTTTCAAACTTAACTACTTTTCCTTTGATGAGAGCCAGACCTTTGTGTGCACCGAACTCTTCACTACTCTCAAAAAGCAGCTGCATACCAAGACAGATACCTAACATCGGCTTGCCACTTTTTGCAAAGGCTTTGATGGCATCTACCATATTACGCTCTTGCAGATGTTCCATAGCATCACCAAACGCACCAACACCAGGGAGTATAAGTTTATCGTATTCCTGAAATTTTGCAGGATCACTCTCTACTACTGTCTCTTGCCCTAGTTTGGCAAATGCGTTTTTAACGCTCGCCAAATTTCCCATATTATAATCAATAATTGCTATCATTTTTACTCATCTATTTTTAATTTTGTAAATTTTATATATACTGCCAAACTCACAATCAATACAGCCACACCTATAATAATATAAATGGCATATATCAATTTATCTGGGTCGGTTATTGCAAACTTAAACACCAGCATCAAAGCTTCAATTGAGAGTGCAATAATAATGGAACCTAAAAAGCGTACCATCGTTTTATGCGGTCCTGAAATATTATGCTCTTTATGCCGTCCCAGTATCTCCTCTTCAATAAGAGTTTTAGAGAGATCAAAAATAGCCAGAGAAAGAGTTAAAAGAATCGTTGCTTCAAAGACATCTTTTATTTTAAAATGAGCAGTAGAAATTTCATAAACAAAAAAGCTCTGTACACCTTTAACAAAAAGAAGCAGTGCTACTAAAATAAGTGCTATTGAAAAAGCAGCATAACTGTACTTGAAAAATTCTTTTGTAAAAGTGTCTAAAGTAGTAGGATGCGCAACTTTTAACACCTCTTCAAGAGGCATATCAATACATGCCACATACTTTAACTCTCCATCTTCATTAAATATTGGTGAAGAGGTAGTAACACTCAAATCTCCTGTAATTAATGAAGGATACGGGTCAGTAAGTGTACATCTCTCTTCTCTTACAGCACGATAATAGTACGCCCTATCCGCCCTAATTTTTCCAATATCATCATCAATTTGCTCTGTTTTGGTAAATGTAGGACTAACCTGCACACCCTTCTCATCTAAGAGGTAAACACCCTCGCAGCTATCTAACTCCGATTTTATTTTCAAAAGGCGGGGTACAATCATTTCACGGGTAATTGAGGGGAGTCGGTTTGGAATATTTTTTGAAAAAAGATAACAAAAATATGCTCTTGCTTTTGTGCGACTTTCAGAAAAGCGTTGTATATCTGATGGAACCATTCATCTACCCCTTATTTTACTTTATTCTAATTATATCAAAGATTCACTATAATGTCATCAATGAATAAAGAGATCAAAAAACTAGCAATTGTCCGACTCTCTGCACTTGGCGATATAGTCAACAGTGCAATTGTCGTGCAATTCATCAGACAAAAATATCCAAACGCAGTGATAGATTGGGTTACAGAAGAGATGTTTAGTGATGCGGTGAGCCTTCTTGAAGATGTTCAACATGTGCATACAATAAACCTTAAACAGCTCAAAAAAGAGAAGAGTTTTAAACTTTTACAACAAAACATCTCAAAACTCCGCGCTTTAGGTGAGTATGACATCATCATTGATATGCAGGGACTTATAAAATCAGCCATAGTTGCAAGGCTCATAGGTAAAAATACACATGGTTTTGACAAAGATTCAACCAGAGAGTCTCTTGCTGCTCTTTTTTACAAAACAACTTCTCATATTGCTTACAGTGAAAATGTTGTCAAACGCAACTGTTTTGTAGTTGCAGATGCGCTAGATTTTACCATTACAGATGCAATGATTTTAAATAAAAAACCTCTATTTCAAGTTACAAAAGAGTACCAACTACGCAGCGAGAAAAAAAATATTGCCTTTGTTGTTGGGGCATCTTGGAAATCTAAAATTTATCCAAAAGAGGAGCTTGTAAAAATTTGTAATGCACTACAAGAGCAAGCTTTCATTATCTGGGGAAGTGAGAGTGAAAAAGCTGATGCAGCGTGGATTTGTGAACACTCAGAGTATGCAGCACTAGCACCTGCTATGAATTTAAGCGAACTTATTGCTTTTATATCACATCTTGATCTGCTCATAGGTAATGACACCGGTCCTACGCATATTGCATGGGCACAAAACATTCCATCTATTACGCTACTTGGACCAACAAACAGACGTATGCTTTATGAAACACAAAAAAATGTGGCAATAGAGTCGCCCTCTACTGTCAATATAATGAAGATAGATAAAAATGATTTTTCTATAAAAGATATACCTTATGAAAAAATCCTCAAAGAGGCAAGGGAGTTACTAAAATAATGGGCTATAAATCTCTTCTTATCTTAGAAAAAATTCTTATGGCTTTACCAAAAAGTGCTCGTAAGAACTTTTTTGTTTTTTTAGCGTTCATTGGCTATATTTCAAGTAAAAAATACCGCAACATTGTCAAACAAAACCTCGACTATGCATTTGATAACAGTATGAGTGAAGCAGAGATAAAAACAATAACAAAATACTCTTTTAAAAACTTACTTTTTAATTTTATGCACCTAATGGAACTGCGCCATATGACAAAAAAGGAACTTGCAGATAAAGTTACAGTTGTCAATAAAGAAGCAGTTGATAGAGTGCATAAAGAAGGGCGTGCTGTCATTTATGTCACATCTCACTACTGTGCTTGGGAACTTGGAGGGGCATCTGTAGGTGCCTTTATTGAGCCTACTGCAGCAGTATATAAAAAGATGAAAAACAGTGTTTATGAAGAGTGGTTATTAGATGCTCGTTCTCGATTTGGAAATAGTAATTTGGAAAAAACAAATGTGCTAAAACCACTTATTCGCCTTATAAAAAACGGCAAAGCAAGTGGTATTTTAATCGATACAAATATTAATAAGAGAGAAGGGGTTCTTGTTAATTTTATGGGTAAACCCATTCGACAAACGGCAACGCCTGCCTACTTAGCACGAAAATTTAACGCAGCAATCATTCCCGTTACTATTCGCACTGATGATGAAGAGCACTACACACTTATGCTTTTTGATGAAATTAAAGTTCCTAAAACTGAGAATGAAGAAGATGACATTCAAAAAGCGACACAACTCCAAGCGGACTGGCTCACTTCTATCATCACAAAAGAGCCAAAATTTTGGTTTTGGTTACATAGAAGATGGAAGAGTGATAATCCTCAAATCTACAAAAAGTAGATTTTAACACTCTTTTTTTGAATCATATTCTCTTGAGCGTGCTTCAAACAACTTTAAAATTGTTAGAAAAAATGCAGTAATTGCAGGACCTAAAATCATTCCCCAAAATCCAAAAGTTGTAAGACCCGCTATAATGGCAAAAAAGATAACTAGCTCATTCATTTTAGTTACACCATCTTTATGTATTTTTTGATTAATTTCTCTAATAATAAGAGGTTTAACAAAAGTATCCGCAACAATGGAAATAACAACTACTGAATAGAGTGCAATAAAAATTGCATTACTGTTATGCCCAATAGAGAACTCATAAATCATAAATGGCAACCACATTAGTACACCACCTATAACAGGAATTAAAGAAGCAAAACCATACATAATTCCAAAGAGTAAGCCATTGTAGCCCATAAAAGAGATTGCAATTCCAAAAAGTGCGCCCTCAAACATTGCAGTTGCAATGATAGAGTAAAAAACAACACTCATAACAGAAGAGAGTTCTCGTATAAGCAGCTGTGCATCTTCAACAGACATCTGTACAATACGCTTTAAAAAATCAACCATACTTGCACTATTATAATTGGCAAAAAAGTAAAATACAATTACTAAAAAAGCATTTTTAACAAACCCTGCGCTAAAAGCACCAATTTTACCTGCAATATCTAAGCTATGAGCCGTAAAAGCATTAATATTTATATCTTTTAAACTGTCTGCAAAATAGGGTTTTACAAAGCGTAAATATTCAGGAGGATTTTCAATAAAATGTTTTACATACATCTCGACATTTTTAAGAGTATTGGGGTTTAGATGGTTTAATTTTATAGTTAAATTTGTCAAAAAATAACTCAATGGTGCGAAAAACAGTATGGCAAGCAAAAGGCTTGACAAGAGTGCTGCTGCCATTTTTGAGTGGAATTTTTTTTCAAAATAATCTTGTATATTTGATGTTGAAATTGACAAGAGAGCAGCTATTGTAATCACCATTAAAAAAGGTGCATACAGAAGATACATCCAGTAAAGGGCAACGCCAAATAAAATAGCAATAAAGTATTGTGTTCTCATCTAAAAAAGTGTCCCGTCTGCGTTTACACAACTCATATTTAAAACATCATAAGTAGCAGGTGTTGCCCTACGCCCCTTTGCTGTTCGCTCCAAATATCCATTTGCAATAAGATAAGGTTCTAGTACATCTTCAACAGTCCCCTCATCTTCACTCAAAGCTGCTGCAATGGTACTCAGTCCCATCGCCCGTCCATTTGCAGATACAAGAAGGTTTAAAAGACGTAAATCCATCTCATCAAAGCCATGAGAGTTTATACCCAGCTCATCAAGCGCATATTTTGTTCTGTTATGGCTGATGTCTGCTTCATCCGCTACATCTGCAAAATCTCTTACACGACGGAGTAAACGCAGCGCTATACGTGGTGTACCCCTGCTGCGTTTAGCTATCTCAAACGCAGCTTCATAAATAATCTCTTTTTCAAGTTTCTCTGAAGCCTGCGCAATAATTCGGGCAAGTTCATCATTTGAGTAAAAGTTCATACGAAAACTCATTCCAAATCTATCACGAAGTGGATTTGAAAGCATTCCTGCACGCGTTGTCGCACCAATAAGTGTAAAACGTGGTAAATCAATTTTCACCGTCTGTGCAGCAGGGCCACTCCCTATGATAATGTCGATACGGTAATCTTCCATAGAAGAGTAGAGTATCTCTTCAACAGCAGGAGAGAGACGATGAATTTCATCTATAAATAAAATATCACCCTCTTCTAAGTTTGTTAAAATTGCTGCTAGATCACCGCTCTTCTCTATCATTGGTGCGGCTGTCACTTTGATGTTAGCGTTCATCTCATTTGCTATAATAAGTGCTAAAGTTGTCTTTCCAAGTCCAGGAGGTCCATAAAAAAGAACATGGTCAAGTGCCTCTTGGCGTTTTTTTGAAGCCTCAATAAATACAGAAAGATTTTTTTTAATCTGCTCTTGTCCAATGTATTCACTCCAGGCATCTGGGCGAAGTGTAACCTCACTATTTTCATCTTCAATACTAAAAGTTTCAATATCAACAACACGATCCATTAAGATTTCACCCATTAATATGTATGTTCCTCAGCTGGAAATGCTTTTGTTGCAACTTCATCAGCATACTCTTTAACTGCATTTTTCACCAAAGTTGCACCATCCAAATATTTTTTTACAAACTTTGGTGTGAACGCTTCAAAAAGTCCTAGCATATCTGAAAAAACAAGTACCTGACCATCAACATCAGCCCCTGCACCTATGCCAATAACAGGGATACTCACTGCCTCTGCGACCTCTTTTGCAACATCTGCTTTTGTTCCCTCTATCACCATACAAAACGCACCCGCTTTTTCTACTGCTTTTGCATCAGCAATGATAGACTCTCTTTGCTCTTCCGTCTTCCCCTTGACCTTATATCCGCCTTCACTGCGAACAGACTGGGGAAGCAGTCCTATATGCCCACATACAGCAATGCCATTTGCACTCAAATGTGCAATAATATCAGCTTTGTCTTGACCACCCTCTATTTTTACACAATCAGCCTGCGTTTGTTGAAAAATTTTTATAGCATTGTCCAGTGCTCTCTCTTTGTCAATGTAAGTACCAAAAGGCATATCACATATAACAAAACTATTTGGTGCGCCCATACATACTGCGTTTGTGTGGTAAATCATCTGCTCTAAAGTTGCAGAGATGGTATCACTCTTACCTGCAAAACTCATGTTAAGGCTATCGCCTACCAAAATCATATCTGCACTTTCGCTGACAAGTTTAGAAAACAGCGCATCGTAAGCCGTAATCATGACTAATGATTTTACACCTTTAGCCTGTTTTATGGAAGATATTGTTAATTTTTTGCTCATTTGAAAACTCTTTGTAGTTTAATAAAAGTATTTTAACTAAAAATTGCTATAATTTGGTAATAGACTTCTATTATAAGGGGAATTGTTTAATGGGTATACGCAGTGATTTAGAAACAAACTTTGATTATGAAATCGTTGATGAGTTTTTAGACCACTACTCTATGATGGTTGAAAGCATGGAAGTGATGATTATTGACCTAACAAAACCTAATATGTACAAGAGAAGTATTAATGAACTTTTTCGTGTATTTCACAATATAAAATCAGCTTCTGGATACTTGCAAATACTACCTATGAATAAACTGGCATCATTTGTCGAAGATGCACTTGAAGATTTACGCAATAACAGCACCTCGATTAATCAAGAAACAGTTGATTGGCTTTTACAAATAAGTGATATGTTTGCCATCTGGCAAGATGATCTTAAACAAGACAGCGAACTTAGTAAAATAAAATTTTCCCTACTTAAAACTCCCGATTTGGATAAATAATGAAAAAACTCGTAGCATATATAACCTCTGGATACCCAGAAAAATCTTTTAGTGTTGATTTGGCACTCTCTCTTGGAGAGAATGGTGTTGACACTCTCGAACTCGGTGTTCCTTTCTCTGACCCAGTAGCAGATGGTCCTGCCATTGAAGATGCAAACCATAAGGCACTGGAACTTGGTTTTAAATTTAAAGACCTTTTGGAAATTTCAAAAGTCGTAGCACCAAAAGTGGACACCCTCTGGATGGGTTACTTTAACAGCTTCTACCAACAAGATCTGCATAAATTACTGCCACTTGCAAAAGAGCTTGGAGTAAATGGGCTTATTATTCCTGATGTACCGCATGAAGAGGCAAAACTCTATAAAGAGCTTTTTGCTGCAAATAGTATTGCAAATATCTCTTTTGTAGCACCTACTGACTCTGAAAAACGAATAGAAGAGCTTGTAAGCGATGCACAGAAATTCATCTATATGGTAGCTTACACTGGCATAACAGGAGCAGGAGTGGCAGAAGATTTACAGCCATTTTTAGCTTCTATAAAAAAATATACACAAACACCCGTATATGTCGGTTTTGGAGTTAATGAAAAGACCGCAAAAGAGAAGGTAAAAGGGGCTGATGGTGTCATCGTTGGAAGTGCTTTTATAAACATCCTTTTAAACGAAAAGCTATCATTAAGCCAAAAAATAGCACAATGCAGCGAGCTTGCAAAAGTCATCAAAAACGAAATAAACGCTTAATCTTCCTTAATTTCAAAAAGCACTAAAAGTGTTTTTTGAAACATATTGTTATTGTCATCACTCACCATTATAAATCTATTTTTTCCTACTTTTGTCACACCCTCAAAGTTGTCTATATTCCACCCTTTATTTGAGTCAAACGCAGCGAGTAATTCACTTTTACAGAGATGATTTTTATTGCAAGAGGAGAGATCTACTTTTACAAGTGCAGTATATCGTCTTGGCAAAAAATAGTGATAGCTACGAAGAAGTACAACTATATTATTTTCATCTATAAACTCAAGACCTGTAATATTCCCATATGCTTGAAACTTATAAATATTTGTATTTGAATAGAGTCTATGGTATTTTTTATCAACATTTTTCAAAGGCTCTTCAGGTGCTGTAATGATACCGTACTTTTTATTGTAAGCTACAGCTTCAAGTCCTTTGTTTTTACTCTTATATAGCTCTAAATTTTGTAAGGCTTTATTTATGTGTATCTTTTTTATTTTAACACCTTCAGGTGTGAAAAGATTCACCCTCTCTTTCCCCTCAAATGAAATGAGTAAATCATCTCCTTTTAAAGCCAAACCTTCAGAGTCATGATGATGAATTTTAGAGTATTTTTTACGCAATTTATACTTATGAACAAATGTTAACTTAATAATTTTATTATGCTTTATAAGCAGCCGAAAAACAACAAGATAGCCCTTGTCGCTCACTGCATAGAGGTAACCATTTTTATATGCAAGTCCAGATAATTCGCTAATTTTCACACCAGAAATATCATCAAATTTCAGACGCTTGCTATCAAGAATTTTAATTTTTTCATAGCTGCTCTCTTTCATTGAGCTAGGTTTGATCTCAAACGCAGTCATACCTGCAAAAAGAAGTTGCCAAGAGAATAAAAGTAAAAAAATAGTTTTATCTATTGAATTTTTCAAATACTACCTCTTGTATGCTATAATCTAAATATGAAAATATGGATATCAAAAACAGTTACACCAAGCTACAAACTAATAAAACTACATTGTGAACAGCACAGTAATTACGTATATTTGGGAGATTTAGATGATAAAGAACTGAAAGAGTTTCTCCTCAGTGAACAACAAAATCTTGATGTTGCTAAAAATATCAAACTCTTACACTACTATGGGTATTTACATCTTTTTATAACGCAAAAAGGCTAAGAAAAAAGCCTAATGCATTTCATATTTAAAGATAATACTTGCATACCCTGTAATAAAATTATTAAATGTATAAGTCACATTATCTTTTGTATTTGTAGCGTCAAGCATCATAAGTCGTGCTCCCACTTCTAAGTCAATAAGTTTACTTGCATGAAAATTAAGTCCTGCATCAGCTCCATAATATGGATTTGAAATCAATCGCTTAGTTGTCTCATTTGGTGCTTTAAATTTCATATTTGCAATACCTGCATTTAGCCCAATATAAAGATTCATTTTAGTAGATACATTTAAAAGATAATCCAACTCTCCACCATATGTTCCTATGTAATCATAAGAGCTATCTGGATTAGTATAATAATCTGCTGTTAAGAATATTCTATAGTTATAAGACTCTGCACCAATTTTTATACCGATATTTTGAACAGTTTTGTTTACTGAATCACTCATAGTAGCAGTATCAACATCACTATTAATACTCGTCATCCCACCCTCAATTCCAATAAGTGAATAATCTGGGTAAATTACCGTATCTGCCATTGCAGCACTACTTAACATCGCGGCTGCAACAAGAGCCTTACCTAATCTATTTTTTATCATTATCTTCACCTTTTAAAATTCGTCTACAACAATAATATCTGTAATTGTTATACTACCCGCTTTTTTTTGTGTTTCATTTACATCTTCCAATTCAACATAGGCACCACCATGTCGACTAAGTGCAAGGTTATCACAAGTACCAACTTGTCCATGAAATATAGCTTTTTTATATACAATATTATCAGTCGTAACTATCTCTGCCCTGAAGTTACCATTTCTATACCATTCAGAAGTATTTTTCAATGAAATAGGAATGAAGTATGTTGCATCAGTAGTTCCAGCAGGAATACTTTTTGTTATATCTTTAAATCCCATACCACGCAATAATATCTTACGCGCTTCTCCAACTCTTGTATCTTTCCCATTAGCAGAACCTATTAAATTTATCCAAAATATAACTGACTTACCAGTAAGATAATAATCATATTCCATATCCAAAACTGTACTTGCATTCTCATCTAAAATATAATTATTATTTTTTGGATAAACATTACCTACCCATTCTTCCCCAAATTGACAAGTATCTTGTCTATAGTTATTTCCCACTGCAAAACCTAATTTTGACACATTCTTTCCATAATAATTTTCAATTAATAGTAGGTCAGTATCACCATTACTACTTTTGTTAATATCCCATTTTCCTGAAGCATCATAGGTATATCCATTTCCAAATGTTACCAAATAATCATGTTCAGGATCCACATTTGAAAAAAAGTTTTCGGAGGTATGAAATATATCATTTGGCGTTGCATTTTCAATACTTCCGCCTCTTGGTGGAATAGAGTAAAGATAATTCATACTGTTAGTTGCTGTCGATGCACCACTTTGGACATAGCCTGTAATCATACCTGTAGAAATAGTAGGTTTTGTATTAATAAGATTACTATATTTATCTGTTGCTGTAAGTACCCAATGATCAATAAATTTAGCATGTTCCTTATCTTGTGATGTACCTGCATATGAAAGACTAAACGCAGTTGGTGGACCTGACAAAACAACCACACTATATATTTTAATAAGATCTTTTTCCTCGTGATTAGCATCGAAAAAGTGAGCTTCTACCTTTAATGGAATAAGACCAGATTTTGTATTAGTATTCACGTTAACTGTAATTCTATTTTTATCTGTTACAGTGAGTGTACTTAAATTTTCATTTCCATAACTATCTGAAAGTGTTGCTAGACCAGGGTTTAAAGAGCTAACTGTTAATGAAATTATATCATCGTCAGCAACTTTATTGTTATTTGAATCTTCTACATTATAAGATATAGCCTTTGTTGCGTTTAAAGCCAACTTAACATTTTCACCATTACTAGAAACAAGCTTATAACTTGAAACTATTGTCTGATTTGTTTCAGGGACAATTGACATCGTATACTGTTTAATATTAGATGGGTCAGAATCATGATAAAAGCCAAAATAGATATTAGATGTATCAGCACTTAAATCTTTTGGAGCAGTATATGTAAAAGTTGCAACACCATTAGTCAATTTTGATGCATATTTATCAAACGTACCGACATCTCTGCCTTGTCGTACATCTGGAGAATTTATAAGTTTTACTTCTCCTTCGGAGTAGGGGTTATTTGCACTATCAAACACACGTACATCAATAGTAACAACCTGACTATTTGTAGTAAGAACTGTACTTGAAACTGGTAAGACAACTGTCACTGCAGGGTTTGTAACATTACTCTCCACAACATTTTCGTTACTATTCGCACCACTATTTGGAGTGTCACTATTATTTCCTTGACACCCACTCAACATTAGTAGAGTAACCAGTGCTACAACCGTTAATCTTAGTAAATTCATATACCTTCCCCTTTTTTACAATCACAATTAAGAAATACTACTATTGTACTTGAATATTTATAAATTACAAATTAAAACCATTAAAGTTAAATCGACCAATGGAGCTATTAATTTAATTTATAGATTTAGCACAACAGTATCCACTCGAAAATGCCCACTGAAAATTATATCCACCAAGCTCACCTGTCACATCTACAACTTCCCCTATGAAGTAAAGATTTTTTACTTTTTTTGCCTCAAGCGTTGCAAAATCCAACTCCTCTGCTAAAACACCGCCACGGCTCACTTCTGCCTTTGTAAAGCCAAAGTTTCCAGCAGGAGCAAAGGTATAATTATGCAGATTATTCAGTAAAGCTTTTTCCTCTTTTGTAAGTTTATTGCACTCTTTATCTTTGCACCCTACTGCGTTTAGAAGTGCTTTTGCAAGTCGCTTCGGCAGAGGCAATACAGAGCTTATAAGCTTTTTACTTGCCTTTGTAAGCTCTAGGACGCTCTTATTTGGTAAAAAATCTATGCTTATCTCCCCTTTTTTCCAGTAAAGTGAAGCCGAAAGCACAGCAGGACCGCTTATGCCTTTATGAGCAAAGAGCATCTCCTCATCTATTACTCTATCTTCTACTTTTATCTGCACATAACAGCTCAAACCACTCAGTTCTTTCATCCAAAACTGCTCTTTTTGCAGCGTGAGTCCCACAAGTGCAGGGGTAAACTCTTTAACATTGAGTCCAAAACTTTTTGCTATTTCAAGTCCAATACGGCTTGCACCTATACTTTTAAAACTCTCTCCACCTGTTGCCACAACTACTTTTTTCGCCTGCATAGCTCCTTTATCAGTTGCAACAGTAAAAATATCATTATCTTTTCTCACAGAGATTACTTTATGGTTTAAGATGAGTTCAGAGTGTTTCGCACTGCGTTTAAGTAGCTCTATAATATCATCCGCACTGTGTTTACAGAAGTAGTATCGCCCCTTTCGCAGCTCCAATTCTACTCGGTTTCTCTCCAACCACTCAAGCAGCTTATCGCGTGAAAACTTTTTCAATACTTTTGCTATAAGCTCGCTCTCACCATCAAAATTCTCCAACTTTACACTTGCATTTGTGATGTTACACTTTCCACCACCAGAGATCTTAAGCTTTTTTGCAGGCTTTTCATTCACATCAATAATGGCTACACTCTTTTTTTTACTCAAATTTGCAGCACACATCAAGCCTGAAGCCCCTGCTCCCAAAATAATTATGTCATATATTTTCATAACGACATTATACGCTATAATTACAAAAACATTTAAAGAAGAAAAACTATGAGCAACAAACTCCATATAGTCTCACTCGGCTGTACAAAAAATCTGGTAGATACTGAAGTGATGATGGGCAGACTAAAAAACTTTGAACTCACTGACAACAACGAAGATGCGGATGTTATCATCGTAAACACCTGCGGATTTATTGATGCAGCAAAAGAGGAGTCTCTTAACACTGTTCTCTCTTTGCATGAAGCACGAAAAGAGGACTCTTTGCTTGTGATGGCGGGATGTCTGAGTGAGCGTTATCAAGAGGAGCTTATGGAGCAGATTCCAGAAGTAGACATCTTTACAGGCGTGGGTGATTATGAGAGAATAGATGAACTATTACAAGAAAAAAAGAGCCGTTTTTCTGATGAAGTTTACCTCATAGATGGGGCAGAGCGTGTTGTTACCGGTTCAACTTATCACGCCTACATTAAACTGAGTGAGGGGTGTAACCAGACTTGTAGCTTTTGTGCCATTCCATCATTTAAAGGAAAACTCCACTCGCGTAATTTAGACTCCATCGCAAAAGAGGTCGAATCACTCGTAGCAAAAGGCTACTGGGACTTCTCTTTTGTTTCTCAAGACTCCTCTTCATTTCTTCGTGACCAAAATGTCAAAGATGGTCTAAGTCTTTTAATGCAACGAATAGAGCTCATTGAAGGTGTAAAATCAGCAAGGATTCTCTACCTATACCCATCTACGACAACTATGTCGCTGCTTAAAAACATTGCAAAAAGTAAAATCTTTCACAACTATTTTGATATGCCTATACAACATGTCAATGATGATATGCTGCGTATTATGAAGCGTGGATTTGGTAAAGAGAAGACTTTGGAGTTATTGGACTTTATGCGTTCACTTCCAAACTCATTTGTGCGTACAAGTTTCATAGTAGGGCATCCACATGAAACGCAGGAGATGTTTGATGAGATGTGTGAATTTGCCGCAAACTTTGGCTTTGACCGTGTCAATGTTTTTGCATACTCCGATGAAGAGACAACTTCTGCTTATGAAATGGAAAATAAAATCTCCGATGAAGTAAAAGCGGAGCGTGCAGAAATTTTAGGAAATATCGTTGCTGAGGCTACAAAAAAATCACTCCAAAAAGAGGTAGGTCAAATGCGCCAAATAGTCATAGATGGTGAAAGTGATGAGCATGAGTATCTCTTGAGTGCAAGAGAGTTGCTGTGGGCACCAGAAATAGACGGCGAAATCTATGTAAATGACAGAAGTGTAGATACAGATTTAGAGTTTGGTAAAATCTATAACGCAAAAATCACGGAGCTTGTAGGTAACATCCTTACAGCGACTGTTGATAATGTTGCAGAATAAAGAAGCACTCAAACGCAGTAAAAATCTTCTGGCATTCTCTGCCGGAGGAGACTCCACCGCCCTATTTTTTCTTCTACTTGAAAATAACATCTCCTTTGACATTGCCATCATTGATTATGGGCTGCGTTTGCAAAGTAAAGAAGAAGTCGCTTATGCTAAAGAGCTTGCAAAAAAGTACGATTTGAAATGTTTTGTACATAATGCCGAAAATATAGAGTCAAACTTTGAAGCAAATGCCCGCAAGGTGCGCTACGACTTTTTTGAAAAACTTATACAAGAACACAACTACACTGCTCTGCTCACCGCACACCACTTAGGCGATAGATTTGAGTGGATGTTGATGCAGTTTTGTAAAGGTGCAGGTTGTGCAGAACTCACAGGAATGCAGAGCATTGCTAAACGCAGCAGTTATACGCTTTATCGTCCACTGCTGCAAGTTGATAAATCTGACCTCTTAGAGTATCTGCATAAAAAAAATATACAATATTTTGAAGATGAGAGCAACAGCGATGCAAAGTACAAACGCAATAGCTTCCGTAAACTCCATACAACACCACTTTTAGCAGAGTATAAAGAGGGAATTAAACGCAGTTTTGCTTATATGGATGAAGATGTTGCAACACTCATCCAAACGCAGGAGATACACACCTGCAATCAGCTTACCTATTTTCAAACTACCCACTCCAAACGCAACGATATTTATACTATAGATAAATACCTTAAATCACAAGGGCATATCATTACAGCTGCAGAACGACTACTCTTAAAAGAGGAGAGTTCTCTTGTTATAGGACGTAAATATGTTGTTGTGTTTTACAAGGAGTTTGTGTTTATTGCGCCCTTTGTAAAAAATGAGAAAATGGATAAAAAATTCAAAGAGCAGATGCGTATTTTAAAAATAGATCCAAAACTCAGAGGCTATTTGGCTTTTGATACAGAGGCAGTTGCATTGGTATCTTCTTTATTGCAATAAACTTTCATTGTAAATGAAGAGGCTATAGAATCCCCTTTGCGTTTAAATGTAATAGGAAAATTAACGCCTATTATCCAGTCACTTTTATTAATAGCATCTAAGAAATTATAGAAATTTTTAGGAGAAGCTATACTTGAAGTTGTATTAACCTCATAAACATCAAACCCATCCTCTTGACCTGACTTTGAAATTTTTGCAAGATGCAGAGATGAGAAGTAATTTTTATGCTCTTTTTGAAATCTTTTTGCATCAAACTTATTCTCAAACGCAGTAATAATATGTCTATTTTTACTCTGCAAGTTTTTCAAGGTATCATAAACCTTATCATGATAATTTTGATATTTTTGTAACTTAGCACTACTTTTTTGAAGCTCCATGCGCTCCTCTCTATACTGCTTCCCTTTTGGAATAAGAACAAGAAAAGAAAAAAGTAACACGAATAAAAAAAGAAACAATGATGAGAGTAAAATATAGAGATAATGGCGAGAGATATTAATTTTCATCAGAACCCACCTCACTACTAAAATCATCTTTCATATAGTTTGTAGAGACAAAACGCAACCAACCATTTTTTGTAGGATAAAAACTACTGTAAGTCTCTTGAAATATTGAACGTAGTGGTGCTTGAAGCATAAAATTATAAACATCTTTATTAGGTGTTATTCCATATAAAATAAGTCCATTTTTTAGGAGTTTTGCTTGAGAGAGCGTAATTCTTTGTGGTACAAGGTCAAACAGGTTTGCTATTGAATCTTTTAAAACGCTATTTTGTGTATAAATTTTCATTCCCAATGCCTCTTGCCTTTGAACAAATGCTATCTTCTTTTTCATATCAACAATACTTTTTTTAAGTTCCACCTGTGTTGATAAAATATGATTTTTATCTTTTTGAAAATTATAATCTTTATAAAGAAGAAAAATATATGTTGTAAATAGCATAATAATTGTGATAGAAAAAAATGCAATTACAAGCTGTACTTCTTCTGTAAAAGGCGTTTTTTTGCGTGCTTGTATGTAGCTGTATTTCATAATTTTAACTCTCTTTTTGCAAGCTCACACAGCTCAAGAGCCAAGTCTGTTCGTCGTATATAGACATTAAAAAACATCTCCTCTTCAAGATACTTTTTAAAATCATTAGTCACTCCAACGGAATCAGCTACATAGACATTTTCTACAAACCTGCTCTCAAAGCGTGCATCTTTATAAAATTGTCCCACAGAACCTTGAATAAGTGTAAAACGCTGATAATCTTCATTAAACTTATTATCATCGGCCTCTTCAAGAGCATCAGTCGACTCTAGCAACTCTTCTTCTATATCTTTAGAGTCTGAAAATTCATCTATATCCTCTAAAGAATCTAAATCTTCAATATTTGCAAAATCTTCCAACTCTGCATTTTCGTCATCTATTGCAGATATATCATCAAGCTCGATAGCTCCATCATCAGCTAAAAGCAGATCACTATTTTCGTGTTCCTCTTCCAAACTAATTCCATCAAAATCATCTTTTGTCATCATATCTAAATGATGTGCGTAAAGAAGTTGAGAATTTTCAAAAATAGCTAAAGATAAAAAATTTTCTTGAACGAGAATATACATTGCTAATTTACTATCTATTTTATCTTTAAAAAAATAAGCTAAAAGAGTAAAAGGTGAAAAAATATAATCAACACCTACAGCAGCATAGCGTTTTTTAATCACTAAAAGATTCTCTTTTTCAGTATAGTATGCCCAGTTGTTCGTACATTTATACTCGCCATTATCAATGTTTGCGTAAAATTTCATTCTCTCTTTTGAGCAGGTAGGTAGAGCGCCTTGTGAGTGTGACATATCTAAAACAGAAATATATGAGTAAGGAGATTCAGAAGTATGAGCAGTTATAAATTCATACATATTTTCATCACATTCCAGAGTTTCAAACTCCTTTTCAAGACTACTTAAAAGACCCTTCCTTGAATGTTTTTCAATATATACAACAGTACTAAAACGTTTTGGGACAATATTTACAAATATCTTTAAATATATAGCTTCAAATATTTTGCCAAGCACTACTTCTCTCCGCCACAAAGAGGATGTGCTTTGTTATAATTTTGTTGTTTCAATGCACTACCTAATTTTGTATATATTTGTGTTGTTGCCATAGATGAATGACCCAACAATTCACTGACATCTGTTATGGGCGCTCCACCATTTAGAAGTGAAGTTGCATAAGAGTGGCGCAACTGGTGAGGTGTTACCTGCAAGCCAATGCGCCTAAAGACTTTAGTAATCACATATCTTAAACTATTTTCGCTTAATTTTTCGCCTTTTTTCTCAAAAAGAAATCTTTTTGGAGAATAAACGGCCAAATACTCATCAAGAATCTTTTTTGTGGAGGGTAACATTGGTATATCTCGTTGTTTATTTCCTTTACCTGTCACTCTTAGCCACTCCAAAGAAATATCTTGCAACGCGATATGAGAAAGTTCAGAAATACGCAGACCAAAAGTATAAAGCATCAAAACAACAACCCGTTCAAATAAATCAGCCTCTTGCAAAGCCTCTAAAATATGTTCATGTGAAATAGGCTTAGGCAGTGTTTTGGCTACTTTTATACTGGCATCGCCTTTAAGTAAAATCCTCATACCATTCTCATTAAGATATGTTGTAAAACTGCGTACTGCACTCAATTTTTTACTGATTGTTTTAGCATTTAATGCTGCTATGTGATGTCTATAGGGCATAAGATTAAATATTTCGCGTCCATCCTCTTCTGCTATTTCTATAAAGGTAAATGCTTCACGGAGTGCTTCATCATAACTTTTAAGTGTCAAATCAGAATAACCTCTCACATCTTTGAGATAATCCAAAAAATCTACTCTTTTATTATCTATTAACTTTCTCAAGCAATTTCTCAAAATTATCATGATATTTTCGTGCTTCATTAACCAAAGATTTATTGGTCATAACACTCGGAGCTAATTTCGTATAAGAGTCCACTACTATCTCACTCATCATCTTTATTTTTGCTCTATCAGCATCTGAAATAGTTGTTTTATTGGCAATCTCATTAATATCAAGCATATATTTTTTTGCCTCATCAATATACTTCACATATTTAAGAGCGGTTTTTGACTGTGCCATTACTGTAGCTGCCATTCGATTGTACAAATCCATAGAAAAAGCTTCATTTGCACTCTTATATGCTTTATTATATTGACCAGTTTCATAGTAGTATTTTGCTTCAAGAGATTTTTCATAAGAGGGATGAGATAGAAAGTAAATAACCATTATAAGAACAAGGATTAACGCAGTAATTGGAAAAAAGTATTTACTATTCATGAGCCAACAATCCTTTTTGTATCATTTCTCGTGCAACATCGAGTTCCATAGAACTCACATCGAGTTCTGATGAAGCATAATAGTGCAAAACTCCAAATGGTTTGGGAATTATAAATTTATCCCAAGAGTGTAACTGCCAAAATTTTGTTGGTTTTATCTCAACTAAGACTATTTTAGCACCCGCTTTTTGCGCCATTACTATTATACCATCTGCAACTTCATGGCGAGGTCCTTTTGGTCCATCGGGTGTAATTCCAATGTCGTACCCCTCTTTTATAGTCTTAATTGCTTGAATAAGAACCCTTGCTGCGTTTCGATTAGTAGAACCCGCTAAAGTACCAAGTCCAAAATACTTAATGGTACGTGAAATAAGTTCTCCATCAAAATGGTTAGAAATAAGTACTTTTGCATGCGGTTTTTGTCTGTAATGTTTGTAAAGATAAGGAAGCATTAAAAGCTCTCCATGCCAACAGGCAAAAATAACACTCTCATCAGTTATTTTTTGCGGTGCATGAAAAACTTTTTTGTTTGTGTAGTAAAGAAAGCGTATCAGCAAAGAGCCAATAAAAGGGACAAATATAAGAGCAAGAGCGCGGCTGACTTTTTTAAGCAACTACTTCGCCTGTTAAAATTGTTCTGCCAATAGCAGTGACTTTAACATCTCTAAATTCTCCTAAAAGTTCTTCTGAACCTTTTACTTTTAAGACAAGATTATTATCACTTCGACCAGCGACATAGCCATCTCTATGTAAATCTTCAAAATATACTCGGTAAACATTCCCCATAAGTGTTGCGTTTTTCTCGTCCATAATCTCATTATGGAGTGACTGCAGGTAGCTAAGTCTATCAGATGCGACTTCTTCATCTACAACATTTGTAAAGTGTTGTGCTTCTGTCTCAGGACGAGGAGAGTATTTAAAAGAGAAAATTTGGTCAAACTTCACCTGTTTCATAACATCAATGGTCTCAGCAAAGTCTGCATCACTCTCACCTGGAAATGCGACGATGATGTCTGTTGAAATACTTACCTCAGGACAGACTGAACGCAGTTTTGCAACACGATTTAAAAACCACTCTTTTGTATAACCACGTTTCATCTCTTTAAGCACTTTTGTAGAGCCACTTTGTAGCGGCATATGCATAGACTTACAGATTTTTGGATTGTGTGCAAACTCTTCAATAAACTCATCATCCATATGAAAAGGATGTGGAGAGGTAAAACGAATTCGTTCTAAGCCTTCAATCTTTGAAAGACGACGCAATAACTCTGTAAAGTTCACCTTTTCATGTTTATCTGATGAGAAACGGCGACCGTAATTATTGACATTTTGTCCAAGTAAAAAGAGCTCTTTTGCACCCTTGCCAACAGCTCTTTTTGCTTCATTAATAATCAAATCATCAGGAATGGAAATCTCATCCCCTCGTGTCTTTGGAACAATACAAAATGTACACTTTTTATCACATCCAATAGAGATATTTATAAAAGCTTTATATGCAGATGAGCGAAAATCATCAAAAGCAAATTCACTCTCATCATAGTTTATATCTATCTCTACTGCTTTATCTTTATGTAAAACTTCACTAATTTTAGAGACATTTCTTGCACCTAATACAAAGTTTACATAAGGAGCGCGTTTAATAATCTCTTCACCAAGATGTGAAGCTGTACAACCACATACACCAATCTTAGCCGATGGTTTTTTCTTTTTGTTAAAGCCGCCAAGCTCTGAGAAGAGCTTATGCACGGGGCGTTCTCTTACTGAGCAGGTATTTATCAAAATAAGGTCGGCTTCTTCTAGTGTCTGAGTTGTTTCATAGCCCTCTTTTTCACGAAGCTGTGCTATCATATGCTCAGAATCACGACTATTCATAGCACACCCTAAAGTTTCAATAAATAACTTTTTACTCATAACTTCTCTTTAGCTCATTATGTGAACTTGGTACATATAGTCATTATCGGCTAGTCCGTACTTCACTTCACTCATATAAAAACTTTTACCCATAGCTTCATAATGATCTTGCAAAGCAAGCAGATCTTTATGTGAATTATCTTTATCAAAATAAAATATTATACTATCGTTTTTTTCTACTTCTGCATCTAGCTTGCTCAAGTCAACCTTTTTAGGTTTTGCATCTAAATCAGTTCTGGCAAATTTTAAATCCATTTCATTTCCTCATTTAATATATTAAAAGTCTTGCATTATAGTAAAAAACTAATAAAAATAGGGTTAAAGAGCTACTCTATATTTTTATCACTTTTTTAGGTATAATTACACACTTCGTAAGAAATCCCCACAACATTATTATCATTGTCAGATTTCTTCAAAAAAAGGAAACTATACATTATGGAAAAAATTTTAGATATTGCTGAAGCAATTGGACATGAAAAAGGTCTACAACCAGAAAAAGTGATGGAAGCACTTAAAGTTGCGTTTGTACAGACTGCAAAAAGAGTTATTGGACACAACCTCGCTTTTGAGGCCTATGTTGATGAAGATACAAAAAATCTTAAAATCGTTCAGACGATTACAGTCGTAGCAGATGATGATGCAAAACTTGAAGATGAAGAGCTAGCTCCTGCATATATCTCTATTACAGAAGCTAGAGAGTATGATGATCAGGTAGAGCTTGGAGATCAGCTTCAAATTGATCATGATTTAGAAGATTATGGACGTACTGCAGCTTCTGGTTTGCACCGTGAAATTGAGTACCATATTCAACGTCTTGTTGAAGATGAAATATTCAACAAATACAAATCAAAAATAGGCACACTTGTAAGTGGACGAGTAACACGTGTGGATTCTAAAAACAACACTTATATAGAAGTTGATGAAATTCGTGCTGTACTACCGATGAAGAGTCGTATAAAAGGTGAAATTTTTGAAGTTGGTGACCATATTAAGGCAGTAGTTCGCCGTGTCAATATGGACAAAGAGAATGGTATGCAAATAGAACTCTCCAGAACTTCTCCTAAATTTTTAGAAGCACTTTTAGCACTTGAAGTACCTGAAATAGCAGAGGGTTCTGTTATCATCGAAAAAGCAGCACGTATTCCAGGCGAGCGTGCAAAAATTGCCCTCCTGAGCACACATCCTCAAGTTGATGCAGTTGGTGCTACTGTTGGTGTAAAAGGTGTACGTATAAACGCAGTGAGTGAAGAGCTAATAGGCGAAAACATCGACTGTATTGAATACACAAATATTCCTGAACTTTTTGTCTCACGTACCATGAGTCCTGCCATTATCTCTCATGTAGAGATTGTAAAAAATGAAGAGGGTGAAAATGAAAAAGCCATCATTACCCTTCCAGCAGACCAAAAGTCAAAAGCAATTGGAAAAAGTGGTATAAATATTCGTCTTGCATCTATGCTAACAGGAATGCAGATAGAGCTTGTAGAAAATGACTCTGTAACAAATGAAGATGGTGAGATTCAAGAGAAAAAAGATGGTGTTGATGCACTAGAGGCACTCTTTAATTAATTCATTTATTAAAACAAATCCTTATGCGCGATTAGCATAAGGATTTAATTTTAATAGTATCAAATCTGCTATAATATTTCCAAGCAGTGTTAATAATGCAGTAATCATTAAAATCCCCATAATTATTGGGTAATCTCTACTTAGGGCGCTCATATAAAAGAGTTGTCCCATCCCCTCAATGCTAAAAATAGACTCTAAAATAACACTCCCACCTATAAGACCTGGCAAAGAGAGTCCTAGTAGCGTAATAATTGGCGGCATTAGATTTGGTAAGATGTAAAAACGCAATAGCTGCGTTTGCGTCACTCCGCGAGAGCGTGCAAAGAAATAGTAATCGCTCTTGAGTATCTCTAAAGTAAGAGAACGAACATAAATTATCATACTTCCAAGCCCTACAAATATCATCACACCTATTGGCAAAACCAAGTGCCATCCCATATCTAAAAGCTCAGCAAATCCCTCTTTAGGAGTCACAGAATGCAAGCCTGCAATAGGAAACCAAGAGAGCTTAATGGAAAAAAGTATGATAAAAAGAAGTGCCAAATAAAACGAGGGCATAGAAAAAGAGACCAAAGAGATTTGGCGAATAATATAATCACTCTTCTTTTCATAACTTAGTGCTGCTTTAATACCTAAATACAGAGAGAGAACAAATACCACAATCAAAGCAATAAGATTCATAGAGAGTGTAATAGGTAGCCGTTTAAGTATTTCAGCACTAACATCCTGCCCAGAGACAAAAGAGATACCAAAATTAAGTGTTACAATATTTTTTACCCACTCAATATACTGTATAAAAAGTGATTTATCTAAACCATAAACGGCTTTAAGTTTTTCTATCGCTTGAGGCGTCATATTTGGATTAAGTTGTCCTGCACCAAAAAAACTGTTAGGTGCTGCATGAATTGCCAAAAATGAGACAATAGAAATGAGTAAAAGCATAAAAAATATGTAAGAGAGTTTTTTCAAAAATGTTATCATAAAAAAATTATAGCATAAAAGAAGAGATGAGAAAGTTTATCTCCCATAAAGGGAGATAAGGTTTAGTTTGAACTTAATCAGTGACTAGAAGTTTAATTTTGCATATACTTGAACACTGTTTGTGTTATCACCATTACCAACTGTAGAGTTAATATACGCTAAAGTAGTATCAAGTGGACCAAACGATTTAGAAGCTGTCAAAGTAACTTCTTGAAGATCACCAGCATCATTTGCTGCATTATGATCAGCATTAGTATAATATGCACCTAAGTCAAAAAGACCATTTACAGGTGAAGTTACAGTTACATTATAAGCTGTAGTATCAGTTCTTGTTACAAAACCATAGTTCCACCATGCTTCAGTATAAAGTTTAGACTGTGCAGTTGATGAGTGATTTGTAACATCCGTATTTGTAGCAGTATTAAAGCCAGCAAATCCGAGTGAACCATCTTTATTAGTTTGAGAGTATGCAACGCTTGCAGCGAACATATCTTTCATACCGTAACCAAGTTTTACAGCATAAACATTATCTTCTTTACTTCCACTAGCAGCTGCAGTTACACCAGAGTATTGTGCACCAAGAGTAAGACCTTTAGCACCTAAAGAAGATGCATCCAAATCAGCTTGTAACCAGTATGCAGTTGCAACTTGTGTAACATCATAGTACCATGCTTGCGCAGTAAGTGGTTTCCAAGAGTTATTGATAACACCCGCTGCATATGCACCGTTTGTACCATAAGTAGTAAAATCACCATTTGCATTTACAACAGGAGCTACTGCTAAATTATAAGTTTTTTGTACTGCGCTTTGTGCATTTTGTCCAAAAGTTTCAGTACCATTACCATTACCAATATACGCACCTACTAAAGTAGTATCAGGAATATCTTGATTGATTAATACTGCACCCTCGAAAGTATTTTCTTCAGCAGTCCATGTTTCAGTAAATGCAAGTGGAGTATCTAAAGCCATACGACCAAGTTTAGCAGTAGTTTTACCTGCTGTTGCAGCTACCCATGCTTCTTTCATCCAACTAGCATTTTCAACTTTCGCACCACCTAGTACTTTACCATAACTAGCACCAGTTGGAGCAGTTGCAGTATGTGAACCAGCCCATACATTAGATACCAAATTGTTTTCTAAACCTAAAGTTGTAAGTACTGTATAACCAGCACCCGCACTAATAGATACTAAATCATTTTTTACTAAATCTGCACTTACATTTAAGTTTACTGCAACATCAGCTGCACTTGAGTCTTTTGAAAAAAGAGTACCACTTGTACGCCCTTTTACTGCATCATAACCAGATGCGCCATCAGTAGTATTGTAGAAAAGGTTAGCATCACCACTTACTTTTACATTTTCAAGAGCAAATGCACTTGAACCTATTAATAGTGCTGCCACTAAACTCATTTTTGTAAATTTCATATATTCTCCTTATCGTTTTACAAATTTCATCATCAGTATAGCACAGCATACTCTTGCAATTTGCTTAAATTCAGTATATTTATATAGTTTTCAGCTATAATTCTTATTATGAAACAACCTATACAACTAATTTTAACAACCATTATGCTATTTATGACAGCATGTAGTGCACCTAAGGTAACAAACTCATCACAAAGAAGTGATAAAAAGAGTGGTTTTTTACAAGAACATTTAGATAACTGGCTGCAAAAGGATTGGGAACCTGCAGTGAAAGAGAAAGATAAAGAGACTTCTGAGCGATTTAGACTACAAGACTATGTAGATAAAGCCTCTCTCTATATGAAAGCACATCCAAGTGATTACAATAATTCAAATGTAAAAAAGTTAGAGGCGCTTCCCGTTATAGGTAAGTAGATAAGTGCAAAGCACTTACTAATCTACTAAATCCCAAGCAAGAACTGTTTTACCATCTTCATTTGTCTCAGCAGCTGCCATTCCCATAATGTTATACCCTGCATCTACATAGTGAATCTCACCAGTCACACCAGAACTTAGATCACTTAAAAGATACATTGCAGAGTTTCCAACTTCATCAGTCGTTACATTTTTCTTTAGTGGTGCATTTACTTCATTCCAGTTTAGTATCTGCTTGAAGTCACCTATGCCTGCTGCTGCTAATGTTCTAATAGGTCCTGCAGAGATCGCATTTACACGCTGTCCTTTTTTACCTAAGTCCACTGCCATGTATCTTACAGTTGATTCAAGTGCTGCTTTTGCTACACCCATTACATTATAATTTACAATATATTTTGGTCCACCTAAATAAGTAAGTGTTAAAATAGAAGCATCATCACTTAAAACAGATTCTAATCTGTTTGTTAAATCAATAAGAGAGTAAACAGAGATGTCCATAGCAATTTGAAAAGCACTTTTAGTCGTTTTAATAAAAGGCTCAGAGAGTGCCTCTTTTGGAGCAAATGCAACAGAGTGTACCAAAAAGTCAATTTTTCCAAAATCTTTTTCTATTTTAGCAGCGATGCCAGCCATATGCTCTTCATTTGAAACATCTAACTCATACACATATTCACTGCCAAACTCTTTTGCTATTGGTTCGACTCTTTTTTTAAGTGCATCATTAAGATAAGTAAATGCCATCTCTGCACCTTGTGCTGCACATGCTTTTGCTATGCCATACGCTATTGATTTATTGTTTGCAAGACCTACAATAAGTCCTTTTTTTCCTTTCATTAACATCTAATTTTTCCTTTATTTAGTTTTATCAAGCTCATCGGCGTATTGAATCATTTTGCCAAAGTGTTCTGCATATAAGGCTGCACTCCCCACTAAAATACCATCAACATTTTTCACACTCAAAACATCTTTTGCATTGTTTACTTTTACACTGCCACCATAAAGCAGTGGTGCAGAAGATATTTTTTTCAACTCTGCATGAATGTCTTCAATATCTTCAAGTGTAGGTGTAAGTCCTGTGCCAATTGCCCATACAGGTTCATACGCAACAACAAGATTTTCATAATCACTGTCTATGCCTTCATATTGTTTCTTTATATATGTAAGCATTGTTTGCTTGGATGCTTCACGAATCTCTTTAGGTTCGCCCACACAAAAGACAATTTTAAAACCTTTTTCTTTAAAATAATTGAACTTTTGTACTAAAAATTCTTGACTTTCACCCAAAATATGACGGCGTTCACTATGTCCGATTAAAATCGTTTTTATACCAAATTCATCAAGTTGTTCGAGTCCTGTTTCACCTGTAAATGCTCCATTTTGTGTTGGGTATGCATTTTGAGCACCAATAGTTATGCTTTTTGTTTGGAAACTATCTAAAGATGTCATAGCAGGAAAAACCAAAACATCAGAAGATGAGACATCTGCAAATTTTTGCAACTCTTGTATATAACTGTGTGTAGCACTGCGTGTCAGGTTTGTTTTTAAATTCGCTGCTATTATCATTTCTAACTCTCTTCTTTACTTTTTTCAACCATCAAAGGTTTCACACCCGGAAGAATTTTACCCTCAAGAAGCTCCAGTGAAGCCCCTCCACCAGTTGAAATAAAACTCATCTCATCATCAACACCAACACGCTGCACTAGGTCTGCGGTATCACCACCACCAACAACTGTTGTCGCATACGAATCGGCTACAAAATGTGCTATTTTTGAGCTACCTCTTGCAAATTTGTCCATTTCATAAACACCCATTGGTCCATTCCAAAGTACTGTTTGAACATCGTTTAAGCCTTCGCGATAGAGTCTTACAGTTGCAGGTCCAATGTCAAGCCCCATCCAACCACTTGGAATCTCTTGTGCAGTTACAATCTTACTTACAGCATCTTCTGCAAACTTCTCAGCAGCAACTACATCTACAGGAAGATAGAGTTTCACACCAAGTTTTTTCGATTCATCCATGATGCTTTGTGCCTCTTGCAACAAATCATCTTCAACTAGTGATGCACCTATGTTGTAGCCCATCTGCTTTAAAAATGTAAATGCCATTCCTCCACCAATGAAGATTTTATCTACTTTTGGTAAAAGATTTACAAGTGCTTCAAGTTTTCCTGAAACCTTACTACCACCAACTATTGCAGCAAAGGGACGTACTGGGCTATTTATAAGTTTTCCAAAAAAGTTAATCTCGCGATCAAGTAAAAAGCCTGCTGCTTTATGTTCATTGTCAAAAAAGTGCGTGATACCTTCTACAGAAGCATGAGCACGGTGGCTTACACCAAAAGCATCATTAACATAAAACTCAGCCATTGATGCCAAAGTCTTTGCTAAAACAGGATCATTTTTTGTCTCACCAGCTTCAAAACGAAGGTTTTCAAGGAGTAGTACTTCTCCATCTTTAAGAGCTGCTGCTTTACTCATAGCATCTTCACCAACTACATCTTTAGCCAAAGTTACATCACGCTTTAAAAGATGTTGCAAACGACGTGCTACAGGTGCAAGTGAATACTTTTCAACCACTTCGCCCTTTGGACGACCAAGGTGAGAAGCTAAAATTACTGCACAATTTTGGTCAAGACAATAATGAATTGTTGAAATTGCTGAACGAATACGTCTATCATCTGAAATATTTCCAAACTCATCCATTGGTACATTAAAATCACATCTTATGAAAACTTTTTTACCTGCCAAATCTAACTTTTTTATATTTAATAATTCCACTATTATCCTTTAATTTTTTTTACTTATATGAATTGCCATATCAAGAAGGCGTGAAGAGTAACCCCATTCATTGTCATACCATGACATTATTTTTATCATATTTGAACCTATTACTTGAATCAAATCCTCTGCAACAATAGAGCTATAATTACATCCAACAAAGTCTTGCGAAACACGCATCTCTTTGTCTATGAGTAAAATACCTGCAAACTCACTCTCTGCTTTTTTATTAAAAAGTGCTCTAACTTCTGCTTCTGTTGTATTTTTACCGACAACAACATTCAAATCCATCATAGAGACATCAGGGGTTGGTACACGCACACTCTGTCCATGTAATTTACCTTCAAGCTGTGGCATAACGCGGTTAATGGCCTTTGCTGCACCAGTTGTTGTTGGTATCATATTTACAGCTGCCGCACGAGAACGCCTTTTATCACGGGTATGCTTTACATCGAGTAGATTTTGATCATTTGTATAGGAGTGAATGGTCGTCATTAAACCTTTTTCAATGCCAAAAGCATCATCAAGAATTTTTGCTACAGGCGCTAAACAATTTGTCGTACATGAAGCATTAGAGACAATGCTCTGCCCCGCATACTCTTGCTCATTAACACCCATTACAAATGTAGGTGTTACCTCATCTTTTGCAGGAGCAGAGAGCAAAACTTTTTTTATACCATTATCTATGTATGTTTGAGCAATTGAAGAAGTTAAAAAGAGCCCTGTACACTCAAGCACCAAATCAGCACCACACTCATAAAAGGGAAGATTTTTTGGCTGGGATTCTGAGAAAATTTTAATACTTTTTCCATCTATAGAGATGTGCTCTTCATCAATTTTAGAGACCAAAACATCAAATGTTCCATGAACAGAATCATTTTGTAAAAGATAGAGCATCATATCTATCTCTGTTAAGTCATTAATGGCAACGATTTGTACATCGTCTCGTTTCGACGCAATACGAGTAACACAACGCCCTATTCTACCAAAGCCATTAATAGCTATTTTCAATGCCATTATTTATCCTAAAAAATTTAATTGGATTATTTTATCCAAAATTAGTTATAATTCGTATTAAATGGAAACAGTAGCACTCTATGGAGGTTCTTTTGACCCTCCACATATTGGTCATGAAGCGGTTGTAAAAGCACTTAGCGAACTTTCGTTTATTGATAAAACGATTGTAATGCCGACCTATCTCAATCCATTTAAAAGAGCTTTCTTTGCCCCACCAGAGCTGCGTTTGAAATGGTTGAAAAATATTTTTTCTTCTTATAAAAATGTACAAATTAGCTCTTTTGAGGTGGATTTACAAAGGGAAGTGGCTACTGTTGAAACGATTAAATATTTGAAAAAAAAATATTCTAGAATTTACCTCGTAATAGGTGCAGATAATCTAAAATCGCTGCATAAGTGGCAGGATTATGATGAATTGAAAGAGTCAGTCCACTTTATAATAGCAAAAAGAGATGCAGTTACAGTCTCTGATGACTTTATCAAGTTAGAGATTGACGAGAATATTTCTTCTTCATCTTTACGAAAAAATATGGATATAAAAAAATTACCAAAGGCAGTTGCTAAACAAATTGCCCAATACTACAAGGAACACAATGCAAAACAGAATACAAAAAATAACTGATTCACTCGACAAAAACAAAGCAGAAGCAATAGAAGTTTTTGACCTTAATGATAAAAACTACATCGTTGATTATGCGGTTATTGCATCATCACTCGGACAAAAACACACTTTAGCGCTACTAAACCATCTTAAAGATGAGCTCAAACCTCAAGAGTATTTTAACAATGTTGATGAGAGTGGAGACTGGGTTGTGATTGACTTAGGTGATATTCTTATTCATATAATGACTCCTGAATATAGAGTTAAGTATGATATGGAAACATTTTTGAGTGAGTTAGGGAGTCACTAACTTCTCATTTAACTTCTCTAGTATATCTTTATAGTTGTAGATTGACTCTACATACTTCACAGGTTCTTCCCCTCTTGCGTAACCATATTTTAGATTTCTATAATATTTTTTATGAGAGAGAAGTGGAAGCACTATCTTCATGTCACTCCAAACATTTGGATTTAACCCTAACTTTTGTGCTAGTTTACGAGCATCTTGTATATGACCAAATCCAATATTATAAGCAGCAAGTGCAAATTTTAACTTACTCTCATTCTCTACTTCGGGAGGAATATGTTTGATCATCTGCATAAGATGTCTTGTTCCTCCATTAACACTCTCTTTAGGGTCTAGTCTATGTTTTACACCTAACATTTTTGCTGTCTTTTTTGTAAGCATCATAAGCCCACGCACACCAGTAAAACTTTTTGCTCGTGGATTCCAGTGAGACTCCTGATAAGAAACAGCAGCTAAGAGTGTCCATGGTATCGCATATTTTTTTCCTGCTGTTACGAAATATTTTTTATATTTTGGTAATCTACTTTTTATACGCTTATAAAACATTTTTGCATTATAATAATCAAAAAAGAGAATATAACCATAATAGCGATCTTTTAATTGTGTCATTTTTCCTTTTTGGTTATAGTCATTCAGCCATGCGTACATATCCATCGCTAATTTTGGTCTATTTTTTGGAAGTATCCAAGCAAGTTGCTCCCTGGCACTAATAGAAAATGCTAAAGCAATATTTGGAAAATAGCGTAGATTTATAGAGTAAATATTTGAGTCAGCAATGGTACAATCAATTTGATGTTTTGCCACCATCTCTAGTAACTCTTCTGTAGAGTTATCAGAATTAATGACTGCATTTATGTCAAAGCCATCTTTTTTTAATGATGTAATTGTCTCTGCATAACTTGTATCTGCCCCAACCATTATATTGAGCCCTTCTAAGTCCTCTACATCTCGTGGAAATTTATCACCTTTTAACATATCTCTGTTACAGATTACCTGCTCTTGTACCTCAAAATAAGAGGGTCCAAAATTATATTTTGCTTTTCTTTGGGCAGTTTTTGCTAAAGATGCAGAGGTGATGTCAATATCACTGCGTTTAGAGAGTGCTAAAGCTTCTTGAACTGTATGTGCTGCCGTAACATTTAGCTCAACGCCCAAATGCTTGGCATAAGATTTGAGTAAATCATACTCAAATCCCTGTGGACCATCAGCACCTATAATATATGTTGAAGGTGCATTCAAAAGTACTACATTTAACATCCCTCTTCTTTTTATTTTTTCTAAAAGAGAGACTTTTTTTTGAATTTTAGGTTTTGGCACTGGCGCAGGATGACTTACCCACCCTATGGCAAAAGAGAGAAATGCCAGAGAAAAGATAAGTAACATATAAAGGAACTTATTCATTTTATAAGTTTACATTCTTATTCTTATGCAAATATAAAACGGTTTACCCCATCTTCATACTCATAAGCTAAGACCTGATCATGTGCTTTTAAAATAGAATCAACAAGATAAAGCCCCAGTCCAAAACTATTTTTTGAAGGGTTGTCCTTTGTAAATGGTTCTATATAATAGTGTAAAGGATGAGAAAGTCTTTCACCTTTGTTTTCAAAACAGAGCTCTTTTCTCTCATTTATATAGATTCTAATATGTCCATCTGTTGAGTATTTCATTGCATTATCTATCATATTTTTTATAGCAGTTGTGTAGAGTCTGTAGTTAGCATGCATTTTTACCTCACCACTAATCTCAGAGCTAACTCTACTTCTCTCAACCATCGCCATATCAATAGCACCATCAATAATATCAACAAGCCTATACTCACTAAACTCTTTTTTATCATCAACACTCGTCACCTCTTCTATCATCGCAAATTCAGTAACAAGTGCTTCAAGACGTTTAAAAATAGAACTAAATCTATCGCGCTGTTTTTGAGAATCCAACATCTGTGTCGCAATAGTCCCCTTGGCAATTGGTGTTTTAAGTTCATGCATAAGATTGCGTAAAAAAAGAGTACGGGATTCTAATATATTGTTAATACGAACCCTTGCTTTTTCCATCTCATTTGAGACTAAGCCTATTTCATCTTCATTACGTGTTTTAAAGGAGATATCCATATTACCTCTTCCATACAGAGCAATCTTTGTACGCAGACGGATAAGAGGACTTAATTTTCTTAAAACTAAAATAAAAGAGAGACAAATTATGGCAAAAGTTGTTGCATATGCATACAATATATTCACCCAGCTGTATGGGCGGAGTTGGTTATCTTTTATGAGTATATCACCCTTTGGTGTCTCAATTTGAAAGTATATTTTATGTCCAAATTTCAACATAGTTGCACGGAGTTTACTTACGGTATTTTTCGTATACATTCCCTTTGCATTTATCATTAAAGAGGTATTAAAGCTATTAAAACCTTCGCGCTTAAGGATTTTACCTTTGCTTAGTATTTTTTTGGAAACTGCTTCATCTTTTACAACATCAAGATCATATACAGCCAAATTTGCTTCAAGCATAATTTCAGAACTTAAACGCTGTTGGTGTTCACGGTAAATTTGTGTAATCACCGAATATTTTGTAAATATATGGTTTATGTACTGTTCGCGGTTGAGTTTGTAAAATTCAAAGAAAACTATACTGACACTTACTAGAGAGACTATAAGTGCAAAAAGTATAGTGATGAGGACTGCATGGCGTTTCATATTATTTTAAAAGTTTATAACCAACACCACGAACTGATTCTATAAGAGACTTGTCTCCAAGTTTATTGCGAATACGCCCCACCATAACATCTATGCTTTTATTTGAAGAGTCCTCATTGATTGCGTTTACATTATGAATCAAATCTTCACGAGAAACTACAAGCCCTTGTTTACTTATCATATATGATAAAATTCCAAACTCTGCGTTTGTAAGCTCAATATTGCGTCCTTTATATGTGATGGTCATTGTCTCTTTATCACATTTAAAGTCACTTTTATTCTCTTCTTTTGCTTCCGTTTTTGCTTCATAACGACGAAGTACTGAGTGAATACGCGCTTCAAGTTCTCGTGGATCATAAGGCTTTGGAAGGTAATCATCTGCACCAAGTTCAAGTGCTTTTATTTTATCTGTAACATCACTTCTAGCACTTGAAATGATAATAGGAATATCTTGACGTTCACGAATAGCCTCGCACACTTCAAGTCCGTCCATTCCCGGTAGTGTCAAATCCAAAATAACTAAATCAAAAGGTTCAAGTTTTAAAATACTTACTGCCTTAAAAGGGTCATCTTCAGTAATTACTTCAAAATCAAACTGCTCAAGATACTCAGTAAGTATCTCAGCAAGTTCTAAATCATCTTCTATCATTAATATTTTTTGTTTTTTATCTGACATTTTTTAACCTTTTTTTAATATTATATCACATTAACATTAGTGTAACTCTATAGCCTATAAATGCTAAGCTATATGCTACCACAGAAGTAAAAACAAAAAGATAAAATGCATATTTCCAACTTCCTGCTTCTTTAGCAAAGACCGTTGTTGCTGCCAAACACGGCAGATATATCATAATGACAATTATAAACGCAACAGCGGAAGCAAAAGGAATATTTTTACGAATATTATTTGCCAAAGATTTTGATGATTCATCTACATCTCCACCAATAGAGTAAAGAACACCTAAAGTAGAAACAACCACCTCTTTTGCTGCCAAACCAGCTTGTAGTGCTACATTCATTTTCCAATCAAAACCAAGTGGTGCGACAATAGGTTGTGTAAATTTGCCCAACCTTCCTAAATAACTCTCTCCTAGTTGTGCTTCTGCAAGTTGATTTTCTAAAAGTGCTTTTTGTTTGACACTGACACTTTTTTCAATCTTTGCAGCATAAACTTTATCGAGATTTACATCATGAGGATAGTTACTTAAGAACCAAACTAATATTGCAGCACCAGCAATGAAAGTACCTGCTTTTTTAAGATACATAATAGTCTGCGTTAAAACAGTATGCCAAATAAGCTTCAACGTAGGAAGTCTATACTTTGGCATTTCCATAACAAATGGTTCATCTACACCCTTAAACGCAGTAATCTTCAAAACTTTTGCAAATATAAGCCCTAAAATCGCACCTGAAATATAGATACCAAAAAGGACATTTCCTGCCATACTTTGAGCAAAGAACGCCCCAGTAAAAAGTACATATACAGGAAGCCTTGCTCCACATGACATAAATCCAATGATAAAAAGCGTTAAGAGTCTATCTCTGTCATTTTTCAAAATTCTCGCACTCATATATGCTGGAATAGAACAACCAAACCCTGTTACAAGCGGAATAAAGCTCTGCCCGTGCAAGCCAAACTTATGAAAAAATCCATCGAGTAAAAAGGCAACACGACTCATATAACCCGTTGTTTCGAGTAGTGCAATACCAATAAATAAAATAATAATATTTGGCGTAAAAAGCACAACAGCACCAACACCGCCAATAATTCCATCAACAACTAAAGAGCGTACATCGTCATTTGATATTGTTGGAGCTATAGTGGTTCCAAGCCATGTGAAAAAGGCACTTATCCAATCCATTGGAATATTTCCAAGTGTGAAAGTCAACTGAAACAGACTCCACATAAAAAATAAAAATATGGGAATACCGAAAATAGGATGGATTAGAAGCCTATCTATTTTCTCTGTTAATGTTTTTGCCTCATGCTTTGTTGTTGTTTGCTTCACAACTTCTGCGACTATACCACGGTTAAACGCAGCATATTCTTCTGCAAATGCCTCTTTTATATCATCAGTATTATGATGCAATTCTATATGTTTTGAAGCTTCTATGACAATAGGTTGCAGTTCTGTCCATATAGGCTCTTCATGCAGTTTCTCATAAGTTTTTTTATTCTCTTTAAGTAGATTAATCGCTATATTTCTATAACTGTTTACAGCTTGAAAATTATGCTTTTGTAAATAAGAGACAATATTTTCTATCTCCTCTTCAACTGCTTCACTAAAAATAAGTTTAGGCTCTTTTTTCTCCCCTTCAAACTTTTTCACAACAGTATCAATTAACTCTTCAATCCCTGTTTTTGCAGCTGCCGAAACTTTTACACAAGGAATATTGAGCAGTTCACTCATATATTGTGCATTTACTTCTATGCCCTCTTTATCCGCTTCATCACTCATATTTAGCGCTATTACAAGTTTTTTACTCATTGTGAGCAGTTCAGAAGTAAGTTGAAGATTTTTTTCTAAATTGGTAGAGTCCATAACATTAATAATAATGTCATACTCTTCAGCACACAAATAGTTATGTGTAACTCTCTCTTCTATTGTATAATCAGTAAAAGCATAGGTTCCTGGCAAATCAACAACTGTAAATTTATAATCTTTATAATCAAAAAGCACTTCTGTTTTATCAACCGTTACACCAGAAAAATTTCCAACATGTAGATGTGCATTACTCACCGAGTTAATGAGCATACTTTTTCCAACATTTGGTTGTCCGACAAGTGCTACTTTAATATGTTTGGCAGTTATTGGACAAATTATTTTTTCATTACTCTCTTTCATATCTCTTTTACCTCTATTTGTGCAGCTTCTTCAGAACGAAGTGCCAAACGCATCTTCCCCACCTTAATTTCAATAGTCTTTTTACGTGGAGCCTGTGCCAATACTTCTAACTCAGCATCTTTCATAATACCAAAAGAGATAAGTCTCTGTTTCAAATCATACGCTGCATTTAGCTTAGAAACTTTTACTTTTTCACCTCTGTCACAATCTAACAAATTTTTCATTTGACTCTCTTTTTAAAAATTATAATGTAGCATTACCTGCGCACGGTTCCAGTCATTAGCTGTTTTTGCACTACTTTGTCTATCCTCTTCAATCACATACACACCACTTACAATAAACTCATCATTTACATTGTATTCAAGCCCAATATCTTGTTCCCTAATATGGGCTTTAATATTTAAACTGTCCTTGCCACCAAAAAAATTACCATATGCATAAAGAAGGTTAAAATTATCATAATTATACGACATTCCACTAACAATAGCCTGAGCTTTTCTATCTATTGCTATTACATCTATTGTCATCGTATCCATACTTGTAAAAAGGGAACCTCCACCTGCTCCTAAATAGAATTTATTACCATGAGAAGCATCACAACTGTTGTAGGCAAAGTTTACCCCAAGACCACTAAATATAAATTCCAACATTCCACCGTAAACATCTGCATCATATCCACTGCTTGAGAGTTCATCTTCTTTTAAAAGTTGTACCATTGCGTGCAGATTCACACTTTTTGTAAGAGGATAATTTATACCTGTGTCAAAATAAATTGCATTTGTGGTATCTGTAAAATTATAAAACCAAGTATTAAGCTCATAAACATCATCATAACTGACTCCAGCAAAATTTATCCCATTTTTTACAATAGCACTCCAACCCTTATCCAAATCGGCATCAATACCCTGCCAATTATTTATGCGTCCTGCCATTAAGTTAAATCCACTAAGTTTATAACTAGCCACATACGCTTCAAAACTATTTTGAATCATTCTAGTATCATCACTATCCGCAAGTGGAGTGTCTAGCTGCTGTCGACCAGCTCTAAAATTAAAATTTTTATGCATATAGTTGATGTATGCTTCTCCTATTGTTGTATATTCCCCTTTTGATGAAGAGAGCTCATCATTATGTACTTCATTTTTCCCACTTGCAAGAGGAATGTCATGCGAAGTATAAACCGCTACACCAGCATTGAAACCATTAAACTCTGCCAACTCATACTTTAATATTCCACCTATAGCTGTTGCATAGTCGTTTGCGACTCCACTCTCTTTTTGCTTATATCCGGCATACATGGTTTTAAATTGTCCTGAAACTTTTCCATCTTTAAACATATGTTTAAAATTATCTACCATAGATACATTCTTATCTTGCATCTTTGAGACTTGTCCCATTACCTCTTTTACAGAGTGCAAGCGCTTTCTTGGTGCAACTTCCCCAGCAGTTAAAGCTACACTAAGAGAAGTTATAAAAAGCATTGTCAATACACTTTTAGCCATCTTCATCCATATACCCCTAAATAATTTTCAGAAATAGTAACCATTATCAACTTATATTTTACTTAGTAATGATAATAAATATCATTACTGTATCTATTTTATTTCTCTGTTTATATCCATTTGCTATAATTACCTTTCAATAATTACTAAGGAACAGTATGAAATTTTTATGGACACCCACTTCGCATTTTAATCTAGCCAATCTTTTTACTTTTGTAAATATAGCAGCTGGGCTTATGGCAACTTACTTTATCACACAAAATAATTTTGTTCTTGCAATTATTTTAGCGTGGATTGGTGGTGCATTTGATATTTTTGATGGAAAAATTGCTCGTAAATATAATCTTTCAAATGAATTTGGTATTCAACTAGACAGCTTTGCAGACTTTTTAAGTTTTGTCCTTGTTCCTGTGTTTTTAATCTTTCAAGCATCTTATGCTCCAACACTTAGCGGATTTTGGCTTATTATTGCTGCAGTTGTAAGTATATACTATGTTATTTCAGGACTACGCCGCCTTATACATTTTAATATAAATGCAGATGCAGGAGAAGTTGAAAACTATTTTACAGGTGTTCCTACTCCTCTTGGAGCTATACTTTTATGGCTGACATATTTACTCAACACCTACGCTATTTTACCTGCTGGCGGTGTTATTTTATTTATGCTTGTCATTGGATGGAGCCTTAATTCAACTATAAAAGTAAAACATCCCTAGTTTTACTTTTATCATTTTACTTTGAGTTTACCCCATAGCGCCCAGTTCCTATTAGCACAATCACTAATGCCATTACAAAAAACATAAGCGGCGTTTCAAAACTAAATGCACCATATTTTGTAAATGAGAGATGAAATCCATAAGCAAGATAGATAGCCATCAACATATTAAACGCAACAATACCTGAAGCGATACGCCCATAAAGTCCTAAAATAATAAACAAAGGAGCAATAAGTTCTCCTACATAAACACCATAGGCAAAAAATGCGGGTAAGCCAGCAGAAATAACTAGAGCGTGTACGCCACCTATGCCATGGATTAATTTATGAATACCATGCGCTAAAAGCAAAGATCCAAGTGTCACACGTAAAAGCAGTTTCGCAATATCTGGATATGTAGGCATTTTTATTTCTCCTGTGCTTGTTGTTTTCTAAATTTACACGAACCAATAGTTATCTCTTTACCCTTAGAAATAACCTCTTTTACATAGCGCAGTGTTCCTTGCACATCTGCATCACCTATCTCTTCTTCAATAATTTTTAAAAGCTCATTCTCATCTGTTAAAGTCCATTTTTTTTCATAATTGTAGCGCGTTTGAATTTGCATATTTATCCTTTTAACTTCACAATCATAGCAAAATTAAACTCAAAATTTCTCACTCTTAAGTGAAAGCTCTTTTTTAGGCTTCAAGCCTAACTCTTTCATTGTTTGTGCTCTTTTTATAACATTCCCTTTTCCGCTGCTAAGTCTATTCATCGCTTTATCATAAGCATCATGAGCTTTGTTTAGATGCGCTTCTATATTTTGCATCTCCTCCACAAAAAGCACTAGTTTGTCATACATCGCTTCAGCCTCTTTAGCTATTTTTTGTGCATGTTCTTCCTGTCTTTGTGTACGCCAAATATGTTCTATAGTTCGTAGCGTAACAAGTAGAGTCGAAGGAGAGACTACAAGTATTTGACTCTCATATGCATGCTTAAAAAATTCACCATCCTCTTCAAGCGCAAGTAAAAATGCTCCTTCAATTGGCATAAAAAGAAGTACAAAATCAAGTGTATTTACCCCTTGCAATTTTTCATACTCTTTGTTAGAAAGTTCTTTAATATGCGCAGAAATACTTGCTATATGCTCACGAAGTGCTCTCTTTTTGGCTGCCTCATCCTCTGCGTTTACAAAACGCTCATACGCCACAAGTGAAACTTTTGAATCAACAATAATATCTCTATTTTGCGGCATATGAATAATAACATCTGGTCTATATGTTCTATTTTCATCTGATTTTAGTGTTGCTTGGAGTTCATACTCCACACCTTTTCTCAAGCCTGATTGTTCCAAAATATTTTCTAAAACAAGCTCACCCCAGTTTCCCTGCATTTTGTTTTCAGATTTTAGTGCTTTAGTAAGGTTAAGCGCCTCTTGTGAGAGTTGCTCATTCATCTTTTGTAAACGCAGTAGTTCATCTTTAAGTAAAAAACGCTCTTTAATATCTACTTCAAACTGCTGGCGTGACTGTTTAGAAAAATTTGCCACCTGCTCCCGAAAAGGTGCCAAAAGCAACTCAATTTGCTCTTTATTTAAGGCTCCAAACTCTTTTGATTTCTCATCAAAAATTTTGTTGGAAAGCATTTTAAACTCTAAAGACAACTCCTCTTTTGTGCGTTTAAGTGTCTCTATTTTCTCTTTTGAGTAGTACATTTCATTTTCATATCTTGTATTTAACACAGCATAATCTATTTCTAAACTCTTATACTCCTGCTCAAGCTCTTTAAACTCTTGTACTTTTTTAATTAATATTTTATTTACCGAAAGCTCTTTTACATAAAGAATCACAAACACCAGCAATATAACAAGAAGCAAAGCACCTGCAATTAACAGAAGATTCAGATCCATACATCATCCTAATATTTTTTCTTTATTATATCTTTTATTGTCTTTTGTAACATTATAAATTAATTTAATTAATAACATTTCTATTTTTAATGAAAATTTAGAAATATTTCGCTATAATTCCACAAATATTTTAAGGGGAAGATGCCCTGATAGACCTGAGTACATTTTAGAGAACTTGCGTCATCTCCTTATATATAAAAAGGCTACTTAAAGCCACAAAGGATAATGATGCAAGAAAATGCACAAATAGAAGAACCGACAATCACTTTTGATTCATTAGGTTTAAAACCAGAGATATTAAAAAGCGTAAAATTTGCAGGTTTTACTGTACCTTCACCAATTCAAGAACAAGCTATTCCTGTTGTTTTAGCAGGTCGTGATATGGTTGGACAAGCACATACTGGTACTGGTAAAACAGCTGCGTTTAGTCTTCCTGCACTAAATAATATGAAACTAGACGGAAGCGTTGAGCTTTTAGTAATCACACCAACTCGTGAACTTACAACACAAGTAAGTGATGAAATTTTCAAATATGGTCGTAACTTAGGTGTAAAAACTGTTACTGTTTATGGCGGTAGCTCATACAAACGCCAACTTGACCTTATAGGTAGAGGTGCATCAGTTGTTGTTGCAACACCTGGTAGAATGCTCGACATTCTTAAACGCGGTATGCTTAATAACTTTGCACCAAGTATGGTTGTTCTTGATGAAGCTGATGAGATGCTTGATATGGGATTTTTAGATGATATTAATGAAATATTTTCATATCTTCCAACAAATCGTCAAACACTTCTTTTTTCAGCAACAATGCCACAACCAATTAAAACACTTGCTGCAAAAATTTTAAAAGATCCTGAGTTTATCTCTATCACTAAAGGTGAAACAACAAATACAGACATCGAACAACTCTACTATGTAATTGATGAGCATGAACGTGATGATGCTATTATCCGTCTTATGGATTCAGAACAAACAAAAAAAGCAGTAGTGTTTTGTCGTACAAAATCTGAAGTAGATAGACTCTCAAATGTTCTAAGCAATGCAGGTTACCTTGCAAATGGTCTGCATGGAGATATGGAACAACGTCAACGTGAGACTGTTATTAAAGGGTTTAAAAGTGACTCTATAAAAGTTCTTGTTGCTACTGATGTTGCTGCTCGTGGTATTCATGTAAACAATATTGAACATGTATTTAACTACCATATTCCATTTGACCCAGAGAGTTATGTTCACCGTATCGGTAGAACTGGTCGTGCAGGTACAAAAGGAAAAGCAATTACACTTTTAACTCCATTAGAGTTTAAAGAGTTGCAACGCATTAAGAAAAAAGTTGGTACATCTATGGAGCATGCATTTGTTCCTAGTAAAACAGATCTTCGTGCAACTACAATTGATAAAATTGTAACAAATATTGAAAATCAAAAAATCTATGATGAAGCACATGTAGTCATCGAAAGATTGAGAGATGATATTGATGAAGAGACTATTATGTTCAAACTTATCTCTATGATTTTAGATAAACAAGACATTAAGGGACCAAGTAACATCGGTATTCCTGCTGATAAACTTGTAGCTATTTTGGAGCGTGCTTCTAAACGCAATGACAACAGAAGAGGTGGTCGTGGTGGTAGTTATCGTGGTAACAACCGTAACCGTTCTGGCGGTAGTCGTAGCCGTAGTAATTCTAGCCGTGATGGCGGTGGATACAGAGGTAACAGAAGTAATTCTAACCGCAACAGAAACAGAGACTAAAAACTCCTCCACTCTTAAAATGTTCCTCTTTTGGAACATTTCTCCAAACTCAATAAATACAATAAACTCCATAAAATTTTGATATAATGAACTTATGAAAAATTTAATTATATACGAAAACTCCCATTTTTACATAGAAAAAGAGAAAAGTGAAATCCCTTGGGTTAAAATATTTTCTAAAGAACCATACAAAGAGCTAGGTGATATGCCAAAAGCATTGCGTTTAGAATTATGGGAAATATATTATATTGTCGAGGAGGAGATGAAAAAATATTACAAACCCCATAAAATAAATATGGCATCATTTGCAAATATGCTTCCTCGTGTCCATATACATGTTATGGCAAGATATAAGGAAGATAGTTACTTTCCTAACCCTATGTGGGGAAAAAAGCTACGAGAATCAAATTTAAAATTGCCAAAAGAGGAGCTATTTTATAAAAATCTGTTCCATGCATTAAGCAATAAAAATTAATAAATTTTTTTTAAATTATTTAGTTGGTGCAAATGGAATCAAAGCACTTCCCCAAGTAAGCCCTCCACCAAAGGCATCAAGAAGCATCATTTCACCTGCTTGAAGTTTACCAGATTCATATAAGTCATTTATCGCCATTGGGATAGAAGCTCCAGATGTATTACCATATTTTTCAACCGTAATTACAACTTGATCTTCTCTCATATTTAAGGCATCACCAACCGCTTTAATAATACGTAAGTTTGCTTGATGCGGAATGAAATGTTTAATATCTTCACTTTTAATATTATTATCTTCTAAAATCTCTTTTACATCTTTAGTCAATGTACGTACTGCAACTTTAAAAGTCTCATTTCCTTTCATCTGCATGAAACAATTAGCAGCTTCACCTTCAAGAGAATCATGAGCCGAACCTGTACCACCATTTGGAGTCATAAGCAGATCGGCATACTCTCCATCAGCACCAGTGTGAATATCAATAATAGCTTCATCTTTGTTATTTGTAGCGGAGATAACAGCAGATCCTGCCCCATCACCAAATAAAATACAAGTTCCTCTATCAGTGTAGTCCGTAATGGCAGAGAGTTTTTCAGCACCTACAATAAGAACATTTTTTTTCATTCCAGATTCAATAAATGCTTTAGCAATAGAGATAGCATAAATAAATCCAGTACATGCAGCAGTAATATCAAACGCAGTCGCACCTTTGATGCCTAGTTTATTTGCAATAACCGTAGCAGTTGATGGCATACAAAAATAATCAGGTGAAATTGTAGCAGTCACAACAAGATCAATATCTTCCAGTGCAACACCACTTCTATCTAATGCTTTTTGTGCAGCCTTAACGCCTAAATCACTTGTAAATTCAGTGTCAGCCGCGATATGACGCTCTTTAATACCTGTTCTTTTTGTAATCCACTCATCTGAAGTATCAACCATTTTTGATAAATCACTATTTGTTAATATTTTCTCAGGTACATAAGCACCAATTGATCTAAAAGCTGCATAAGCCATCTATAAATCCTTTTGTTTTAACTCTTCTAAACGCTTAATAATATGTTCATTTACGCCCGTATCAACATAACTGATAGCCTGATAAATTGCATTTTCAATAGCTTTGGCATTACTTTTACCATGACTAACGATTGCACATCCTTTTATCCCTATAAGTGGAGCACCACCTACTTCAGCATAATCAATCTCTTTTTTAAGAAGTTTGAAAACTTTACGCATTAAAAGTGCCCCAGTAATTCTAATAGGTGATTTTTTAATATAATCTTTTAAAAGTCCTGAAATTGTAGAAGCAACACCTTCACTCGTTTTTAGAACAAGATTTCCAATAAAACCATCGCAAGTAATAACATCACAACTTCCGTTGAATATATCGCCACCTTCAACATTCCCTTTAAAGCCAGGGTAACCCTCTAAGAGTTTAAACGCAGCCTTTGTGACTTCATTCCCTTTTGATGACTCTTCCCCATTTGCAAGAAGTCCAATCGAAGGTTCTTTAATACTAAGTACATCTTCAGCATAACATCCACCCATCACGGCAAATTCTGCTAAATGTACTGCTTTTGAGTCAACATTTGCACCTACATCAAGTAAAATTGAACGTCTGTTTAATTTTGTAGGCATAAGCGTCACAAGGGCAGGACGAGAGACACCTTTTAGACGTCCAAGTCTTAAAGTAGCTAATGTCATTGTTGCACCACTGTGTCCAGCTGAAACAACACCATCAGCTTCACCATTTCTTACGAGATCTACAGCGCAATATATGCTACTATCTTTTCGTTTTACTGCATCTGTAGCAGCATCACTCATAGATATAACATCATCACATTCGACAATTAAAATCTTATCTCTATAACGTTTTGGTAACAGAGGTAAAATTTCTGATTTTTTACCTACAAGAATAGGTGTAAAATGACGCTTTGAAAGTGCTTTAACACATCCCTTTACAATTGGCTCGGGACCAAAGTCCCCACCCATTGCATCAATGGCTATCTTAACCATTAATTATTTATACTCACCAGTAGTTGGATTAATGTGGTGTGGTAATCTATAAGTTCCATCTTTGTCTTTAACTGGACGTGCTAATGAAATTTTGTAATGTGTTCTTCTTTTTGCTGAACGTGAGTGAGATACTCTTCTCTTAGGTACTGCCATAGTAATTTTTTCCTTTTATTTAATTTTACAAGACCGACTAGGTCACTTAATTTTGTTCTTTGCAATTATCACACGAGTGATAATCACTTTTAATGAGCTCAATTTCAGAGTTTAATAACTCTTGCATATCTACCTGCCCATCAAATGATTCAACAACATCCAAATTGAGGCTGCCATCATCTTCATAAAGTCCATCACTGATGAGGAACTCTACTTTTTCACTTAAATCCATACAAAATTCATCTCCACAGATATCACACTGAGTTTTAAGAGAACCTTTAATATTTGCACTAAGTAAAATTAATTTCCCTTTATAATACTCTAAATGACCTTTAAAGCTTATCCCATTAGATTCTAATGAAAAATCCAATGGTGTAGATGTTACTTTTCTTAGCACAACTCTCATGGAATCATCCTAAAAAAAAGAAAAAATGAATTTTCATTAAACTTAAGAAATTTCTCTTTGAGAGAAAAAGAATGCAATTTCATTTGCTGCATTTTCAACAGAATCACTTCCGTGAACTGCGTTTGCATCTATATTTTCAGCAAAATCTGCACGGATTGTGCCAGCTTCAGCTTCTTTAGGGTTTGTTGCACCCATTAAATCACGATTTTTTTGCATTGCGTTTTCGCCTTCTAAAACTGTAACAACAACTGGACCACTGATCATAAAATCAACTAAATCGTTGAAGAAAGGTCTCTCAGCATGAACTGCATAAAATGCTTCTGCATCTGCACGTGATAATTGAAGTTTTTTAGTCGCAGCGATACGAAGACCATTGCTTTCAAAACGGTCTAAAATTTTGCCTATAACACCTTTTGCAACTGCATCTGGTTTGATTATTGATAGTGTTCTTTCCATCAAATCTCCTCTGAAAATATAAAATTAGAGTGGAATTATACCTGAAAAAAAATTGTTTTTAGTTTAAATAAGAAAATTGAGCTGATTTTACTCTGTTTGAAGTTTAAAAAGAAGAGTTGTAAAGCGCCAAATTGGCACTTTACAAAATAAAAATATTACTATTCTACCACTGGTTCGTGGTTTGAGCGTTGCTCATCAGTAATATCTTCGCGATGCTCTGGAGAATCACCAATAGCATCCCAAGTAATACAACCCTCAGTTGGACATGCAGTTGCACATGCTGGTTCGTCATGATGACCAACACACTCTACACATTTATCACCATACACGTAGTAAATTTCTTCACCTGTTGGATTATCATCTTCATCTACAATTGCTTCTACTGGACATTCGTCTATACAAGCACCACAGTTAATACAAGTATCACCAATAATTACTGCCATTATCTTCTCCTAATTTTTTATCAAGGTAACTATACACTTTAGAATTTTAAATATAGCTAAAAACTCTTTATATATCTAAAATATGTAGCTTTTAGTTACATATAATTCTAAAAATCAGATACCTAAATAGCTTTTAATTTCATCAACTCTATCTGTTTTTTCCCAACTAAAGCCATCTTCTTCACGTCCAAAGTGTCCATAAGCTGCTGTTTTTCTATATATAGGTTTCAATAGATCAAGTGATTTAATTATTCCAGCAGGAGAGAGATCAAAAATATCCTTCACGCAGCTCTCAATATTATCTTCTGAAACTTTTCCTGTACCATGTGTATCTACCATAATGGAAACAGGCTGAACAACACCAATCGCATATGCTACTTGGATAGTTACTCTATCACATGCACCAGAAGCTACAAGATTTTTGGCAACCCAGCGAGCTGCATACGCAGCACTTCTATCGACCTTGGTCGGATCTTTTCCTGAAAATGCTCCACCACCATGAGGACAACTACCACCATAAGTATCTACTATTATCTTACGCCCAGTAAGTCCTGCATCACCTTGTGGTCCACCTATTACAAATTTTCCAGTTGGATTAATGTGAAAAACAGTCTCTTCGCTTAGCATATCTGCAGGAATGACCTCTTTTATGACCTCTTTAATCATATCCTCACGAATCAACTCTTGTGAAATTCCCTCATGATGTTGCGTAGAAATAACAACAGTTTCAACAGATACAGGCTTATCATCAATATATTTTACACTGATTTGTGCTTTTCCATCAGGACGAAGATAAGGGACAATCCCCTCTTTACGAACATAAGCCAGTCGTTGTGTTAAACGGTGTGCTAAATGAATAGGAAGCGGCATCAAAACATCTGTTTCACGACAAGCATAACCAAACATCAAACCTTGATCACCAGCACCTGTCTCTCCACCTGCCTGATCAACTCCCTGATTTATATCAGGAGATTGTTCCCCTATTCCATTTAAAACAGCCGCAGAGCGGTAGTCAAATCCATAAGTTGCATCCGTATATCCAATACTTTGAATAACTTCTCTTGCAATCTCTTGCATTGGCGCATACGCCGTAGTCTTCAGTTCGCCTGCAATTACACAAAAACCATTAGACACGAGAGTTTCACACGCCACTCTCGCATTTTTATCATTTTCAATAATATAATCCAGAACTGCATCACTGATTTGATCTGCCATCTTATCAGGGTGCCCTTCTGTTACAGACTCTGAAGTAAATATATACTCTTTCGTCATCGATTTTCCTTATTGAAGTACAGAGTCAAGCTCCATAAATCGTTGCAATTATAACCAAAAATATAAAACTTTTCTTTAACATATAAAAGTTCCTCTTTACGTTCAGAACTTTGTTAAGATACTTTAGATAAAATCATCTTATAAATTTAATATACAAGGACAAATATATGTTAGTAACAAACCCAGCTCCAGATTTTACAGCTACTGCAGTTTTAGCAGACGGATCAATCGTTGAAGATTTTAAATTGAGTGAAAATTTCGGTGAAAAAGGTACAGTTGTATTTTTTTATCCACTAGATTTTACTTTTGTTTGCCCATCAGAAATCATTGCATTTTCACATAGACATGATGAATTTAAAAGTCGTGGTGTAAATGTTGTAGGTATCTCTGTAGATTCACAATTTTCACACTTCGCTTGGAGAGAAACTCCAGTTGAAAAAGGTGGTATTGGACACATTAACTTCCCATTAGTTGCAGACCTTACAAAAAACATCGCTCGTGATTATGATGTACTTTTAAATGATGCTGTTGCACTTCGTGGTTCATTTTTAATTGACAACAATGGTATTGTTCGTCACGCAGTTGTAAACGACCTTCCACTTGGAAGAAATGTTGATGAGATGTTAAGAATGATTGATGCACAACAATTTACTGACGAGTTCGGTGAAGTATGTGCTGCTGGTTGGCAAAAAGGTGATGAAGGTATGAAAGCAGACGCCGAAGGTGTTGCTGAGTATCTTGCAAAACACGAATCAGAGTTATAAGAGACTCTTTTTTGTAGACAGAGAATTTATTCTCTGTCTAATTTATCTAAAGCTTTTTCACTCGCTTTGTTTGCTCGATTGTAGAACCCCTTATCTTGATGAGATGCACAGGCACTAAATACAATTAACATCATAAAACTAATCAAAAACAATTTTATATATTTATCGGTATACAACTTGGTTTCTTCCTCCCTCTTTGGCTTCATACAGAGCCTGATCAACCCTCTCTAGTAGTGCAGATTTCCGTTCAGCTATCTTATACTCTCCAACTCCTATGCTAACGGTAATATTATAATGACCAGACATAGCAGTCTGCTCAACAAGAGCGCGAATTTTTTGAGCGACATTAAGTGCTTCTTCTTTCTTAGTATCATCAAGAATAAGCATAAACTCCTCTCCACCCCATCGACCAAAAGAGTCCACTTGACGTATGCTTGTTTGAATAAGTCTCGTCAAATCTTTTAAAACAAGATCCCCTACATAATGACCATAACTATCATTTATATTTTTAAAATGGTCAATATCAAACATAAGAAGTGAAAAAGTTGTATTGCTGCGTTTAGATCTCGCAATGTGTAACTCTATCTCTGTATTAATTTTATATCTATTATAAATCTGTGTCAGACTATCAGTTGTAGCCAGATTTTTAAGTTTTTTCTCAAGCTTCATCTGCCTTGTGACATTTGTTGCCCTTACTACAAAATTTTTACTCTTTGTATATGCATCGTCAATAGGAGTAATACTCGTATCTACGTAATAAAGTTTACCATTTTTTTTCTTATTTATTATAATGTTATTATAATTTTGTCCAGATAAAATTGTACGCCATAAATTATAATAAAATTCTTTATTATGCTTTCCTGATTTAAAAATACTCGTTTTAGAACCAATAAGCTCTTCTCTACTGTAACCAGAATTTTCTATTACAGAATCATTCACATAGCTAATAATTCCATTACAATCAGTAATAAAGACCAAACTATCACTCTGCTCTACTGCCTGTGCAAGAAGTTTAGCTTTATTCTCTTTTTCAACAATTTCAGTAATATCATTAATAGCTCCATAAAGACTTTTAGCACAGCCTTGTTCATCACGCTCTACTAAAAATTTAACATCAAGCCAACGAATAGTGCCATCTGCTGTTATAATTCTATGTAGCAGAGAAAATTTTCTCTTATTACTTCTAAGACCATCTTCTAAAGATTTAGAAAAAAAATCTATATCTGCATCATGAATTATGGATTTGTAATGAACCTTATGTAATAAAAAGTCCTCTGCAGAGTAACCAAATTGTGAAACATTATCAGTTATATAATTAAGTTCACACTCATAATCAATTATACAACTAAATACTATAACACTAGAGACTTCTATAAGCTTAGTTAATTCTAGAAGTTGTTTACAATTATCACCTGTATAATTTTGCAGCACAATATTTTTCATCTAAATATTATACAATAGTTATTATAATATTTGTATACAATCTAACTTTATATAACTAATTTTACTTAAAAGTTACTCTATTCCTACCATTTTCTTTTGATGCATACAAAGCTTTATCAACTCTCTCAAGAAGGGTTTTTTTTGTATCATTTTTTACAAATGTACAAACACCTACGCTAATTGTAATTTTATACAAATTATCTATACTAAAATTCTCAACAATTTTACGTATTTTTTCGCCAATATACATTGCTTCAGCTTGATTAGCTTTATGAAGTAAAAGCATAAACTCCTCCCCACCCCATCTACCAAAACTATCCACTTCTCTAATATTACTTACAATAAGTTCACTCAACTTCTTTAAAACCAAATCTCCAACATAATGCCCATGTGTATCATTGATTTTTTTAAAGTAGTCAATATCAAACATTAGCAAAGAAAAGACCTCCCCATATCTTTTAGAGCGAGCAATCTGATGTTCTATTATTTCATTTATTTTATAACGGTTATAAATCTTTGTGAGACTGTCAATAGTAGCTAACTGCTTCAATCTATTTTCAATTCTAATTCTATTGCTAACATCAGAACCTGTACAAACAAAATATTCTATTTGGTTTTCTTTAGCAAAAATAGGTGCAATATTCAACTCTATATAAAACTCTTCGCCACTTTTGCTCTTATCTACTATTACATCATGATACATTTCACCTGCAAGTATAGTTTGATACATTTTTCTATAAGATGACTCATCTTTTACTTTAGATTTAAACATGCTTGGCTTAGAGCCAATAAGTTCTTCTCGTGAATAACCAGAGAGCTTAGTCAAAGCCTCATTTACATAAATAATATGTCCACCTAAATCTGTAATTAAAACAAGTTTATCTATATATTCAAGTGCTTTGGCCAAAAGTGTAACTTTCTCTTTTTGTTTCACTATATCTGTAATATCTACAACACTACCTGCGCCTACATACTCTCCTTTATGCATAATTGTATTAACAGCAATCCGCATCAAGCGTATTTCACCATCTTTTTTAATTATTTTCACATCACTATACTCTTTAAAAAACTTTTCCCCTAAAATACGTCGACTTACTGCATTTTTAATCTCTGGCTTGTCTTCTTCAAGACATAATTCCCACGGATTTATCTTTTTCAACTCAGACAAACTATACCCAGTCATTAATTCAAATGCCTTATTTGCGTATATAAACTTATCATTATAAATAAAAAAACCCGTAAAACTAATCTCTGCAATTTGCCTAAATTTCAACTCACTCTCTTTACGCTTTTGTACCTCTATATTTAAAGATATAGTGCTAGCAACTGATACGGAAAAATCTATTTCACTTTTAGTCCATGTACGAGAATCTTTCTTTGAAGCATTTACCATTATGCCTATAACTTTGCCATTAGTTAAAAAAGGAGTAAGTAAAAATGAAGAAGTTTCAGAGAGTTTCATGTATTTATAAAAAGATGCACATACTAAATTCTTTTTATTTTTAGCGTCCAATAAAATAGGAAGTTTTAATTCAAATTTTTCAATACACTTTTGTGGAATTTCTATCTGAATTGTTTTATCGTTTGTAACATATTTATTTTTCTTTGAATAAACTCCAACACACTCAAGCACTCCCTTCTCTTTTTTATAGAGCCAAATACTTGAGCGCGATACAGACAATGATTTATTTGTAATTTTTAGTATTTTTTTAAAAGTTTTAGAAAGATTATAAAATTCTATCCGTGCAAGTTTTACAAGAGCATTTTTAAAGTGTTTATTTTGTTTTTTAATCTGTTGCAGTTTATTGACAAGTTCACTATTTTTATTTTGATAAAAAACAACTAAATCACCATTGTGTAGTTTTTTAATTGTATAAAAACGCCAAAATTTTATACTACCACTTTTGTACTCTTTTATCTCAAATTTTTGTGTTTCACCCAAGGAATAAACGTAGAAAAGCTTTTCTAGCAGACCAGCATCTATATTTACATCAAAAACATCTGTAATTTTTTTCCCGATTACATCAGAATCTAAATTATCTAATTTTTTTGCATTTTCATTCAAATCTACAAATACAAAATCCCCATCTATATATCTGTAAATAACAACATTATCTGGCAGATCATTGATAGATATGTCAATATTTTTACAATGTTGTGACACTTCTTCTCCCCATTTATCAAAGAATAATTGTTAGTATATAACAATTTTACTTAATAAAATGTGATCTAAATCACTTTTTACTCACAAGAAGCCCACCAAGAATTATTAGACAAATACCTGCAAAAGTAAGCATATCTGGAAATTTATCTCCAAGCATCCATCCAAAACCTATTGCAAAAGGAATATTTGTATAACTAATAACCCCTATTACACTCAAATTTTTTGCACTGTATGCCTTAGTAAGTAGCCATTGCGAAAGTGTTGATATGAGTGCCATTAGTAAAATAAGTGACCAAATTTTCAAACCACTTGGCACAATAAACGAAGGAAATAAAAAACCCAAAAAGTTGGGTACATCAACATAGCCTGCAAGTAAAAAAAGTACAAAAGGCAAAAAAGCACCAACCATAACAAATGAGAGAACAATAACTCTCGAATCATATATATCTTTTATTTTTTTAATAGTCGTATAGGCAGCAGCCGCAAAGAAACCACCTAAAACCCCTAAAAAATGCACATACGAAAAGCTCATGGCAAATGGTTTTGTAATCAAAACTGTTCCCATAAATCCTATAAATAGAGCCGCTATTACCCTCTTGCTTAAATGCTCTTTGAGTAGAAAAAAAGCTAAAATAGTAACAAAGAAAGGTGAAGTTTTATTCAGAGTAATGGCTTCACCAAGAGGAATGACCGTGATGGTATAAAAGAACAAAATCATCGCACTAAAGCCTAAAAAGCCCCGTAAAAAAAGTAGATGAAACTTTCCACCACTTAGCTTAGGAGGGGTATGTTTAAGCGCATACAAAATCAAAAATATCCCAAAAAGGTTTCTAAAAAAGACAATTTCTAAAGCAGAAATATCCTCCGCAAGTATCTTTGTAATAGCACCATTAAAGGCAGAAATAAGTGCCGAAGCAAGCATAAAAAGCACACCACTATCTACTCGTTTTAACACGCTTTATTTTCCGCCACAAACTCCATCGCTTTTTTATTTACAAATGCCAACTCATACCACTGTTTTTTCGGCGCAATGAGGGTGAGTCTTGCAGGATTACATGAACGCGAAAGTGCCACATAGAACTGTGAGGGGGCAAATATTTCATTTGTCTCAATTATCAAATCCTCTATGCTCATTCCTTGTGATTTATGAATTGTAATGGCAAAAGCAAGCTTTATAGGGTACTGATAGAGAGTAAAAAGCTCCTCTTCAACCATCTCTTTTTTGCCCTTGATGGTTTTTTCCTTCCACTGCGTTTTACTTTGTGCAACGCTCTCTAGTTTTATCACTTTGCCATCACTCTTTTGCACATAAACGCAGCTCTCATCGGCATTGACTACAATACCGCGCTCACCATTAAAGTAGTTCCATGAGTTTCTTGTAAAAAGTACGGGCGCACCGACCTTAAAGAGCAGTTCTTTCTCTATTCTAGCATCATCCATAAAACGCTCTATTTCTCTCTCTTGCACTGATTTTACGTGTTTGACTATCTGTACTTCTTTTATTTGAAGTACTTCATCTATAAACTCAAGCTGCGTTTTGTTATGTCTTTGTGCAGAGATATTTTTGCCAAAAAGAAAGGTAAAAGCACTTAAATCCTTTGGCAATGGATGAATGAACTCATTAAGATGATTATGTATCTGCTCATCTATATGCCCAAAACGCACTGCGTTTAGCAACTCAATAAACTCGATGTCATCGGTACGGTAGATATGTGTCAGCTCTATTTTTGTAAACTCAAACGCAGCCCATAGAGGAGATTCAAAAGCAAATTTCACCTCACCATATCCACGCACTACAGGCGGTAGCTGTAAAAAATCACCGACGACTAAAAGCACTCCATCAAACGCAGCCTGTTCTAAGCGCAGCGCTATCATCTCAAACAAAGATTCACTTACCATAGAAATCTCATCAATTACTATTAAATCCATATTTACAATAAGCTTTTTAATCTTTTTCTTTATCTCATATTTGCCATTTTTTGTTAGTTCATCCACATCAGAAGCAATGCCAAGGTCAAAAAAACTATGGAGTGTCTGTCCATTTATCAAAGTAGCAGCCATACCAGTTGAAGCAAGTTTAGCAACTTTTTTTGCTTCATTTTCATACATCTTTATAACATGACGAGTAATGGTCGTTTTACCCACACCAGCGCCACCTGTTAAAAAAACATTCTTTTTATTTTGTAATGTATCAAAGGTAACAGTTTCGTAATTCATACGCGCATAATAACAGCAATTTATATAAAATTTAATTAATGACACTATAATAACAAAATGAATGAAAAAATTTTAATTGTTGAAGACAATAAAACGCTTGCAAAGCTCATCGCCAGAAAACTACAGACTTCTCTTGATATGGAAGTCGATGTTGCCTACTCACTCCATGAAGCCAAGCTTTTTCTTAGTCGTGGTCACTACTTTATCACTCTGCTTGACATCAATCTACCTGATGCTCCAAACGGTGAGGTAGTGGACTATGTCATTTCTAAAAAGAACCATGCCATTGTTCTGAGTGGTAATATTGACAAAGAGTTTAGAAAGTCAATGCTTAACAAAAATATCGTCGACTATGTAAATAAAGGCGGTGTAAATGATATAGAATACATCGTACATACCATCCAAAGACTCCGCAGAAATCAACGCCATAAGGTACTTGTAGTAGATGACTCAATGGTTTTTAGAAAACAGATGCAAAACATACTTGAAAACCTCTTCTTTGATGTCATTACAGTGGCTCATGGTGAAGAAGCACTAGGTATGCTTAGTGTCAAACAGGACATTTCACTTGTTATTACCGACTACAATATGCCTGTGATGGACGGACTTGAGCTCACCCTCAAAATTCGAGAAACCTACTCAAAAGATGAGCTCTGCATTCTTGCTCTTTCAGGAAATGATGATGATGAAGTAAGTGCGCTTTTTCTCAAACACGGCGCGAATGACTACATCAAAAAACCCTTTTCAAAAGAGGAGTTTTCTTGTCGTGTGAACAACTCCATAGAGGCACTTGAAAATATCCAAAAAATTACACAGTATGCAAATAGAGACTACCTTACAGGACTCTATAACCGTCGTTATTTCTACCAAAGTGTAGGAGAGTATATAGAATATAGCAAAGAGAGTGGTGAGCAGTGTGCCATTGCCATGATAGACATCGACCACTTTAAAAAGGTCAACGATACCTACGGACATGATGTTGGAGACAAAGTCATCGTCTCTCTTGCAGACATTCTTAGAAGTGGAACAAGTCCAAATGATGTTGTTGCCCGTTTTGGAGGCGAAGAGTTTTGTATAGTGCTCAAAAACATTAACCGCTACTCAACAGCAGAAATACTTGAACGTCTGCGTGAGGGTGTGGAGAGTTTCACACTTGAGATAAATGAGCAGACTATTGTTAAATTCACTATCTCTATAGGTGCCGTACTGCATGACCCTGCCGAGACACTTGATGAGAGTGTAAACGCAGCCGATATGCTTCTCTACAAAGCGAAAAACTCAGGACGTAACCGTTTGGTATTTCAAGAGGGCTAGTCTTTTAGAAGAAGCAGCTCTCCAAAAGGTGGCTCAGCTTCTTTGGAACTCACCCATTTCACTACATAATTTGGTATTTCTTTAGGAAATATTCCCTCCATATCTGTAAAATAGAGCAGCAGTTTCACATCATCAAAATTATTGTCAATAAACTCAAAAACAGGACGAAAATCAGTCCCTCCACCGCCTTTTAAGCTCACATCCAACTGCTCACCGCTGTAAAAGGTTTTATGAAAATGGAGTTTGTCATCACAGACCAAAAATTCTATCTCATAGTTTGGTACCAGACTCATCAAAAAGTTCACTTCGCTCATAAACTCATTTAAAAGTTCTTCATCCACCGAACCGGAGCTATCTACTGCAATGACAAGCCGAAAGGTCTGTGAAATGTTCGATGGCAGATAGATACCTTCATAGAGCAGTTTTTTACTTGGAGGCATCACTACATAATCATCACGAAAAAACCTATCGAGTGCTAAACGCAGCTCATCTCTCCAGTCAATTTTGCAAAAGCGTTCCAGTTCAAAAAAACGCTCGATGCTTTGCGGTGCTTCATCACTTTGCATCTTCGCCTCAAGAGCGCTAATCGCCTCTTCAGCCAAGAGCTGCTCTTGAAGTATCTCCTCTTCTAACTCCTCTTCTAACTCCTCTTGCGTTTGTTCTCGTGGCTCTTCTTGCTCTTGCTTCTTTTCATTCTCCTGCGGCTCTACATCATCGCTTTCATCTGCTTCATACTCCAGATTTTCATCTTCACGAAGAATGTCATCTTTGAGCTCAGCATATATCTCCTCAGCATACATTCCGCTAAAGCGTTTGCGATACTGTGCACCGTAGGGCATATCGAGACCATTTTGCAGCAACATATCGTTAATAGCCATATCTGTTGCCATCTGCCAGAGCCAACCACTGCGTTTGCCTCTTCTTTGCTCATGCGCCAAAGAGGCATGCATCGCACCATTTGCAAGGACAAACTCCATCTCACTTAGCTCCAAGCCCTCAAGATAGTCACTGTTTATTTCTAGTCTTACTCCATTGCTCTTAAAAGCTTCTATGTCATCATTAAGTACAAGCTCAAGTTTTGTGGCAAGTGTTCCAAAATAGGGCTGAGAGACGAGCAGTTTTGCCTTTGCCTGTGAAATTTTTACACTATCCATTTACTTAATCCAATAGATAGGAAAACTGCTTCACCCACTTTTTAAAGTTTGCAGAGTGCTGCATATCTACGCCGCTTCGCTGCAGATCCTGCACCACCATCACAGCAAACTCACTCTTCATATCAAGCGTATATGCCAAAATATTTTCCAGACTCTCTTTAGTTGGATTTTGCAGGTACTTACTTACAAGCCCAGAACTTAAAGCATAAAGAACATCTATTTCCTCACTCTGCTGCGTTTCAGCAGCATTGATAATACCATCAATATCAGGAAGCCTCTCCATCACTTTTATAAAAGATAAAAAACTCACCGCAATATCACGTCCAATAGCTCCGCTGATGGTCTCAAGCAGCAGGTTTTTCTCAATGCCAGCTTTTAAAATATTTCCCACATATTCCCAGCTTCTCGGCGTTGCAAAGCTCTTTGCTTCACTCTTTGCATCAAAAGTGAAGAGGTGTTCATTTTTGTAAGAGATGTAGGCAATAATGCGCGCATCAAGAGAGCTTCTGTATGCCCACTCTCTCCAGTCATCGACATTCACTTCAAGCTCGAAGTGGACAAATCTGTTTGCCAAAGGCGCAGGCATTCTGTAGGTCACACCTCTATCACCCTCTCTATTTCCAGCAGCAACTATCGCCCAGCCATCAGGAAGCTCATACTCGCCAATGCGTCTGTCAAGTATGAGCTGGTATGCTGAGGACTGTACAGCAGGAGCAGCAGAGTTGAGCTCATCGAGAAAGAGTATGCCCTCGCCTTCTCGCGGTAAAAATGCAGGCGGTGCCCAGAGTGCCGTATGTGTCTCTTTGTCATAAAAAGGGATACCTTTAAGGTCGGTAGGATCCATCAAAGCCAAACGCAGGTCAATAAAATCAAGTCCCTTTTCATCTGCTATCTGCTTAACGATGGAAGATTTTCCAATACCCGGCGCACCCCAAAGAAAAGTCGGCACCTTTTGCACCACCAGTGCTTTTAAACTCTTTGTCAGATCACTTGCTCTCATCATTTATACCATCCATCCTATATTTTCACTCTGAATATGTTTTCCAAACGCAGCGTTTGTCTTTACAGCTCTGTCAAACCTACTGTCAAGCTGCAACTGATACAAAACAGCTACAGGTGTATTTTCATTCCGTGCCAAAGCATCTAAAACCACCGCATCACCCTCCTGAAACATCGCTTCAAGTAGTTGCGGCGGTGTTGTGGGGTTTTTTGCTAAATATGAATGATTGTTCACATCTTTAAAAGCCTCTTCTAGCAGCTCTTTTGGTGTTGCAGGGTTTGCATAGAGTGCTGCGTTTAGCTTTGCATCATTATATGCCAAAAGTTTTTGAACACTCTCTTTTGTAAGGGCTCTGTTATGTGCGAGCGCAAGATTTACCGCTCTATCATCTAGTGCCAAGAGCTGCGTTTGCATTTCTGCGTTTAGTGTCTCATTCATCGCCAAAGCGGTTTTAAAATCTTTTAAAAGCGTAAAAAGTGCTGCATCGAGCTTTACATTTTGTGCGAGTATCTCTGCCAAATCCCTACTCTTTACGAGCTCTTTTATAAGCGTCATATCAAGACTCGGGTTATAGGCCATCGCCTCTTTTGCCACGGCATCATCTTGCTTGAGAAACTTTTTAAGTACACTCTTTGGAGTATCTTTGTGCATCGCAAGCGATTTTTTGAGCTTTGGATGCAGCCTGACTGGTTCAAGTGCTCCAAGTGCTTCTAAAAGTGCTGCGTTTTGTGTCTGCTCTATCAAATGATAAATACCTGTCGTAGCGTATTGGACATTGTGGTTGCGTTCTATATTTTCATAAAAGCGCAATATAAGTGCGGCTGAGACATCACGGTTATCATCATTTTCAAAAAAGTCCTCACCACCCCATGAGTACATCTTAAGCAGTTTAAAAAAGAGTGCATCACTCAGCATTGAATTTTGCAAAAATGCTTTAAGCTTTGCTTTGTCATTTGAGAGTTTCAAACTCATTAAAAGCACATCATCATCCATAGCATCGGCTAAAAGTTTCTCTAAAACATCAATGCTAAGAAACTCATACTTTCTCTCTTCATAAAGAGCATCACTACTGTTTTGCTCATACGGGCTCATCATCCGCCCCTCTATGATGAAGCGAACTGCATCAGTCATCTCTTGTGTCAATGCAATACCATGCGCTTCAAGCTGCAATACAAACTCCTCGTGAGTAAAGGCTCGTGTTTTTCCTAAGAGTAAAAGTGTTTGGTTCTTTAAAGTTTCTAAATTCATAGAGTGATTATACTCAACTTTTTTAAAAGTATTGGTTTAAGAATTACGTTATAATCTTTAAATAAAAGAAAACACAAGGAACAGTAGATGAAAATATACGCCCCATGGGAAAAGACCTTTGAAAAAGTTGCCACGCCGCTAGAGCATTTTATTCATGCACAGACAACGACAGGAATCGTGCTTATATTTATGACCATCGTTGCACTCATACTCGCAAACTCTCCTTTACATGATGTTTATGAGCAAATATTTCATCTCACTATCTCCTTAAATGTCGGCTCATGGAAACTCTCGCATAGTATCCATCACTGGATAAATGACGGACTTATGGCAATATTTTTCTTTCTTATAGGTTTAGAGATAAAAAGAAATATTTTAGTCGGTGAGCTCTCAAACATTAAAGTAGCCATTCTACCAATTTTGGCAGCACTTGGCGGAATGGTAGTGCCGGCACTTATCTACATAGCTATCAACCACGGACTTCCTTCACAAAACGGCTGGGGTATTCCGATGGCAACCGACATCGCTTTTGCCATCTCTGCACTTGTACTTTTAGGCAACCGAGTATCGCCTTCACTTGTTACTTTTCTTATTGCCCTTGCTATTGTCGATGACCTTGGTGCTGTTGTGGTCATTGCCCTTTTTTACACAGAGCAGATCCACTTTTTGCCACTTCTACTTGCAGGTGGTTCATTTCTTATAATGGTTGCGTTTAACAGGTTTGGTATTCACGCTATCTTACCCTACCTGTTAGTGGGTATGTTCTTATGGTTCTTTATGCTTGAATCAGGCGTGCACGCAACAATCGCAGGTGTTATAGCAGCCATGGCAATACCTTCAAAACCAAAAGAGACTCCTGATGACTTTAGCTCTCATATGCGAAACTCTCTCGATGAGTATGACAACTATCCTGTAGCTACAGATTACTCTCTGCATGAAAAACAAAAAGCTGTACTTATAAATATGTCTGAGCGCATAGAGTCCATCCAATCTCCCTCAGCACGATTAGAACAGGCACTGCATCTGCCTGTGAGTCTCATAGTCATTCCTCTTTTTGCCCTTGCAAACGCAGGTATCAGCATCGATTTTACACACATTGATGAAGCCATTGTAGAGCCTATTGCACTTGGTATCATAGTAGGGCTTGTTCTTGGAAAAGTGCTTGGCATCGCTGGAGTAGCGTTCATTGCCACAAAACTTGGCATTGCAAAACTCCCAGAGGGAAGCACAATGAATCAGGTCTTTGGTGTAGCACTGCTCGGCGGTATCGGTTTTACTATGAGTATCTTTGTCGCAGAACTTGCATTTTATGGCAATGCCTCAGCTATTTTTCAAGCCAAAATAGGAATCTTAGCAGCCTCACTCTTTGCGGGAATTTTAGGCTTTATCTGGTTGCGTTTTATCGCAAAATCTCCCACAGAAGATGGTGTCTCAGCGTAAAGCAGCGGCGAGTCCAAATCGACATACTTTATAACATCTCTGTAGGCAAAGGCAAGTTTGTATGCTGCTTCTATGGAGATGGGACCCTCAAGCATAGAGCCTAGCATACAGCTTATATTTTTCTCTCTTGCATACTCCAAGATTTCTATAGCCCTGCTCACTCCACCGCATTTCATAAGCTTGATGTTTATCATATCTGCTGCGTTTAAGGTGTAGATATTTTTCACATCTTCAAGGCTAAACGCAGCCTCATCTGCCAAAATAGCAATGGATGAAGCCTCTGTAATGCGTTTAAGCCCTTCTAAGTCATCTGCTTTGACAGGCTGCTCTATAAGCTCAATTTTTACTCCATAGACTGCGTTTAAATACTCCATTGCAGACTCCACACTCCACGCCTGATTTGCATCTATAAGCAGCACTGCGTTTGGAAGTTCTTTGGCTAAACGCAACGTCACATCTATGGCGTGTTTTATGTCACTTCCAAGCTTCACTTTTAAGATGTCATAGCCCTCACTAAGCGCTTTTTTGGCATCTGCCATCATTTCATCAACACCGTTTAAACTAATGGTCACATCTGTCTTTATCGTACTTATATCTTCAATATCGAGCCTGTTTACTTGAAAAAAAAGTGCCATATCTAGCGCTGCTTTTGCTGAAGAGCCTATAGTTGTCTGATGCAACTTTCTTAGGGCATCCGCTGCGTTTAGCCCAAGCAGTTTTGTTTTTACAGACTCGATGGAATGGATTATATCCTCTAAATCCTCACCTGTTATTGCCTTGGTTGCAGGTGCTTCTCCCTGTGCGATGCTACCATCTTCAAAGAGAATATGAACACGAACAAACTCTACATTTTCAACGCGCCGCAAAGCAGTAGCGAAGGGTGTTTTTAAAGGAATGTACCTTTTTTCAAGTGTTATATCTTTTATTTTCATAACGATAGATACTCTTCAAGTTTTTTGAGTAAAAAATACCCGCCAACCGAAGAGATAACAACATTAATAATGATTAAAGTCAAATCTGAATTTGTAGGCATAACAGATAAATCTGTTCCAAGAGCATCAGAACTGTAAAGATGCAGCATAGTAAAAAATTTATCTACAATTACATAGAGAAAATAGACAATAATATTATAATAAAGAAATTTAGCAAATTTACCCATCAGTTTATATCCTTGTAAAAGAAATATTTTAACAATATATTTTAAACAATCAGCTCAGTAAATAAATTACTTTAATTTAATTTTTTAAAAGAATATTGTAAAATGATTTTAATATTTATAAAAAAAGGTTATTACTTATGCTGAACGATCCAAATGAGATAGTTTTAGATACACAAGCTTTCTTGGTCTCTGAAACCGATGAAAAAGGTATTATTAACTTTGCCAATGATGAGTTTTGTAAATATGCTGGTTATGAAGTTGATGAACTTATAGGAAAACCACACAATATAGTGAGACATCCAGATATGCCAAAGGCTGCGTTTAAAGATTTATGGGATACAGTAAAAAGTGGAAAAAAATGGCGTGGTTTTGTAAAAAACCATACAAAAGACCACCAACATTACTACTGGGTTTTTGCTACGGTTTATCCATTTATAAATTGTGATGGGAAAAAAGGGTATATCTCTTGCAGACGCGTCATCTCTGAGGCAGAGAAAGAAAAATATGAAAAACTCTATAAAGAGATGCGAAGTAAGGAGAGATAGAAATGGAATTTTTAAAAGATATAAGTATTAAAAACAAACTACTTATTAATGTTATTTTACCAACACTTACAATGGTCATTATGGCAGCATTTGCCATTCATACAAATGTAAAACAGAAAAATGCCTACGCAACATATGATACTATCATAAAACTCGATACACAAATATCTGCTTTACTTCATGAAACACAAAAAGAGCGTGGTGCTACAGCTGGTTTTCTTACTTCAAAAGGGAAAAAATTTATAAAACGCCTTCCAAAACAAAAGAATTTAACTGATGCTAAAATAGTTGCACTCAAAAATTTCATTCAAAACAATACAATAAATAATATTTTAACAAAAGATACAAAACTGTTTTTTGACAAAGCGATGCAAGATTTACAAAAAATAAAAACTATTCGTTCTTCTGTTGTTTCTCATAATATTTCTGCAAAAAAAGCTATTGGTTATTATACAAAAATGAATTCTAAGTTTTTAAATTTTATTGCGAAAACTTCAACACAAGCAGCTGATGCCGAGCTCGCTGATGCTACCATTGCTTACTATAACTTTTTAATGTCAAAAGAGAGAGCAGGAGTTGAAAGAGCGGTCGGAAGTGTAACTTTTGCACAAGATAAATTTATTGGAAATGCAAAAGATAGGTTACAATCTCTTATAGAGGAACAAGACTCTTATTTAGAGAGCTTTAAAACACTTGCTCAAAAAAATAACATACTATTTTTAACTGCAACTTTACAAGGCAAAGCAGTCAATGAAGTAAACAGAATGCGAAAAATATTAGAAAATGCTAATGAGATAGGAGGCTTTAATGTCAATGCCTCATACTGGTTTAAAACCATAACAGCAAAAATTAATCTACTTAAAAAAGTAGAAGATTATATGCAAAAAGATTTACAGGCAAATACTGAAAATGGGAAAAATGCCATTTTGATTACTAAACTCATCGCAAATATGATTCATGAAACACAAAAAGAGCGTGGGGCTACAGCAGGTTTTCTTGGTTCAAAAGGAAAAAAATTCACAAAAGTGTTACCAAAACAAAGAAAACTTAGTAATACCCGCATAACTACACTCTTAAATAAAATAAACAGATTAAAAGTATTTAGTAGTGACATCCAATTACAAAAAGATATGAAACTTGCACTCAAGTCCATTCATAAAATTGACACAATCCGTAAAGGTGTAGATAATTTCAACCTTCCTGCAAAAAAAGCTATTGCCTATTATACTAGTAACAATGCAAAATTTTTAAATCTTGTTGCAGATTTGATTAGTAAAGTACAAACTGCTAAACAGACAAGAAAAATAACTGCCTTTTATAACTTTTTAATGTCAAAAGAGAGAGCTGGAATAGAGAGAGCAGTACTCACAAATAGTTTTGCAAGAAATAAATTTTTACCTGGTATGAAGAGCACATTTGTTAAACTTGTTACAGAACAAAATGCTTACATTAACTCATTTTTAGCTGTATCTGACACCAATGTAAGAACTTATTACTTCAAAACTATGCAAGGTAAAGCAATCAATGAAGTTAATCGCATGCGTAAAATTGCACTAAATGCTACAACAATAGGTGGGTTTGGTGTAAACGCATCTTATTGGTTTGATGAAATTACTCAAAAAATTAATCTTCTCAAAAAAGTCGATGATCATTTGAGTCACAATCTTATAACAATGGCTGATGCAAAATATAGTAATAAAAAAGAGAGTCTAATTATATATACTCTAGTGATGATTTTTGTCATCATGCTAACTGTTTTACTCTCGTATATTAGCAGTAAAAACATTACAAATTCTATTGAAAAAATCTCTTATGGTATGAGTCAATTTTTAGAATTTTTAAACAGACGCCACAATGTCATCGAAAAAATAGACCTTGAAGGAAGTGATGAACTTGCAATCGTTGCCAAGATGATAAATGAGCAGACAGACCAAATCAATGAAGGCATAGAAAATGATATGCTCTGCGTTGGGGAGGCTATTTTAGTGCTTAACAAAGTACAACAAGGACACTATAATTGTCGTGTACAAACAGAGGCATCTAATTCTCAAATACAAACACTTGCAAATACCATCAATAAAATGCTTGATGTACAGTCTCAAGTTATGCGTGATATTTTATCAGGTCTTAATGAGTATGAAAATTATAACTACCTCGACACCATTTCTCTTGATAGTAAAATATCAGGCGAAACAAAAGCTGTGGTAGATGGCATTAATGCCCTTGGTGCAGCTATAGTAGCACTTTTACAAAATACATTCCAAACTTCAACAGACCTGCTCAATCAAGCTGACATTCTCCAAACACAGATGCAAACACTCCAAGAGTCTGCTAGTGAGCAAGCCTCTCAACTTGATTTAACAACGACTTCTGTTATGCAGATAACAGAGTCAATAGATGACACTTCAAGTAGAGCACAAGAGGTTGTTTCTCAATCAAATGACATTAAAAATGTCATTACTGTCATTGGTGATATTGCAGATCAAACCAATCTACTTGCCCTAAACGCAGCCATAGAAGCAGCACGCGCTGGTGAGCATGGTCGAGGTTTTGCCGTAGTGGCTGATGAAGTGCGTAAACTTGCAGAAGGAACACAAAAATCACTCTCTGAAATAAATGCGAATATTAGTGTACTTTCTCAATCTATTATAGATATAGAATCAAGTATCAAAGAACAAAGTCTTAATGCCAACCAAATTAACAACGCTGTATCTGAAATAGATGAGAGCACTAAAACAAATGCAAATACAGCAGCAAGTGTAAATGAAATTGCTACACAGGTGCAGGAGATGGCTTCGCAAGCACTTAAAAACCTTAAGAAAAATAAATTTTAGGAGGAGCTTCTTTTAGCCCTTTCCTAGACGAAATCGTGTAAGAATCAAATAGAGCCTAAACGCAGTAGAATGTTTCCAATCAACAAACCACCAAATGTCCCAATAATGTAACCCATAATTGCCATTAAGACACCTACACTTACGAGTGATTTGTTGTAAGTTGCTGCTAAAATAGGGGCAGAAGCCACCCCTCCTATATTTGCAAGTGATGCGACTGAAATACTAAAGAGATCGAGCTTAAATATTTTTGCTCCGAGTATCATTATAAATGCGTGAATAAATAAAATCACCAACCCAGCAAAGACATAAATACCCAAACCTGAAAAATTTTCTATAACTGCGTTTGAACCAATAAGCGCTATAAGAATGTAGAGCATAGTAGTGGAAACTTCACTTGAACCGTTGATGGTGCGAAGCTTTGTAAAGGAGCCTGCTATGCCTAAAAGAGTAGCAAATAGTATCATGGATGTCGTTGCGTTTAAAATAATAACTTTTGTCGCTAAAATTTGGCAAAAGAGTGAAACTGCCAGAGCAAAGCCAATAAGTAGCCAGTATCTTTTTGCGCCCATTGAGCAGGCACAGCCAATTTCACCCAAATATGCCAGATTTTCATCACTCTTTGTGAACTTGTTAAAAAACTTTGCAAAAGGAACTAAGAAGAGTAGCAGCATCACCCACAATGTATAATCTACACTATCTACTACAAGTGCATACGCAAAAGCATCTTCATGCACTCCAAGAGCAGAACCGACTGCGACCATATTTGCCGTGCCACCCATCCAACTTCCTGCAAGTGCGCCAAACGCAGCACTTATGTTTGCATCAAAGTGAAACATAAATGCAGTGAGTATAAACGCAGCAGCTATGGAAAAAACCGCCAAAGCGTAGGCGATAAGCAGGGATTTTCCAAGTTTTAAAAAATGTCTAAAATCAATTTGCAACAGCATTAAAAAGAGCATAGCAGGCAGAAGATTTGTCTTTGTGAGTTTATAAATATGATGTATCTGTGCGTTTTGCTCAAAAATACCAAATGAAGCCAAAAGCATAGAAACCGCATAAATAAGCACAACAGCAGGAATATACTTCAAAATCTTATAATTTGTCTTTAAATCCAAAAAGGCGAAAAATGCTACAATAAGTGATATAGTTAGAAGGTAGCCCATGGGTGTTGTTATCAAAATTCATTCTCTATTTTTTTTATAAGTGTATCATAGTTTTATAGGAGTTCATCATGAAAACATTAGCATTATCTTTATTTGTAGGGGCAAGTTCGCTCTTTAGCTCTTCGCTTGTTGTTTACAACTCAAACATTGGTCTCGTCCATGAAGAGCGTCCGCTGCGTTTAGACAAAAACGCACATAGCATTATTTACAAAGATGTGGCAAGCTCCATCATAACAGAGTCTATAAACCTCAAACTTCCAAAAGGGGTACAACTCTACTCCCAACAGTACCGATATGACAAGCTCACGCTTGCCAAACTCTTGGAGTATAACATTGGTAAAAAGGTCAAAGTGGGCAAAGACTCCTTTACCCTTCTTGCTGCAAACAACAAAGAGGCAATTCTCAAAAATAAAAAGGGAAATATTGTAACAAGAGAGAGCAAAGCAATCATCTTCGATAAAATTCCAAATCGTCTTTTAAGTAAACCCTCCCTACTTTGGAATGTAAAAACAGACAAAAATATTAATGCAAAACTAGAGCTTGACTACCTTATAAAAAATATTAAATGGAGTGCAAATTATGTGCTTGACATTGTAAAAAATCGTGCAAATCTTCGTGGATTTATTACGCTGACAAACAACTCTGGAAAAAGTTTTAAAGACACCACACTCTACACCTTAGCAGGAACTATTAACAGAGTAAGAAATCCACAACCACGAATAATGTACTCCAAAATGATGGCTCAAAATAGACCGATTGTACAAGAGAGCGCACATGAGGGCTACCATATTTATAAAATTCCTTTCAAAGTCACTTTGGCAAACAAAGAGAAAACGCAAATAAATTTTCAAAACTTCCAAAACATAAAAGTGCAAAGAGAGTATGAAGCACAAATGAGCAATCCTCTCTTTTTTCATGGTGAAAGTAACATAAATGTAAACCAATACATCACACTACAAAAACTTGACACGCCCCTACCAAGTGGCATAGTACGCATCTACTCAAAACTGCATGACACTGCTATACTTTTAGGAGAAAGCAGCATCAAACACACTCCAAAAAATGAGGCTCTAAAACTCAAAATAGGTGTAAATTTTGATATTAAAGTAAAACAAAGCATACTCAAACGCAGTGACTCAAACAACTACTACAGCGCAGATATACGCTACACACTAAGCAACCACTCGGATGAAGAAAAAAGAGTAGCTCTGCTTATTCCCTTTAACAAAAATAGAGATGCTCGCATAAAATCAGCGCAGAAATATGTTGATACTAAGGGAAATTTAGCTACATTTAGCATTAAAATTAAAGCAAATACAAGCAAGAGCTTTGATGTACACTTTGAGAGTAGAAAATAATGGCAAAATATATAATTTTAGATACAGAGACAACAGGAACGGATGAAGAAGATAGAGTTATACAACTCGGATACATGGTACTTGGTGCAAAAGAGATAGAGGTACATAACGAATTTTGCAGCACCGATATTCCCATAAAATTTGGTGCGATGGAAGTTCATGGCATTATCCCTGATATGCTTGAAGGCAAACCAGAATGTGTGCAAACGCAGGCATATAAAAGACTCTTAGAGCTTAACACTCCCGAGAACTACCTCATCATTCACAATGCCCCTTTTGATATAAAGATGCTTGAAAAAGAGGGATTTGAGACGAAAATGAAAGTCATTGACACACTGCGCGTTGCAAAACATGTTATGCCAGACGAAGAAGCACACCGTCTGCAATATTTTCGCTACAAAATGGAGCTTTACAAAGAGGAACAAAAAGAGGCTGATGCACTTGGCATAGAGGTAAAAGCACATGATGCCATTGGGGATGTTTTAGTGCTCAAACTCTTTTTGAGCCAACTTAAAAAAATTGTACAAGAAAAATTTCCAAATGAAAACCCTGTAGAAAAAATGGTCGATTTAACAAATACTCCCATTTTAGTCACTGCGTTTAGATTTGGTAAACATAAGGGAAAAACACTCCAAGAGGTCGCACGTGAAGATGCAGGATACCTAAGATGGATGCTAAAAAGTATGGATAATCTTGATGATGACCTGCGTTACTCTATCAATTACTATTTAGAGGCATAAGCGCCTCTTTAATTGAGTTTTATGGCTTTTAAATAGTAATAAACACATAAAATATTGCCATAACCCGTTAAATATAAAAATAAAAAGAACAAAACAGAGAGTTCTATATGGACTCCTAAAACTCTAAGGACATAAGCATAAGACCAGCTCGTCCAAAGGTCTCTTTGTATCTCTCACTCTCTACTTCGGCAATTTTTTTAAACCCTAGTTTTTTATAGAAGAGCTCTGATTCAAGAGAACCTATTTCAATAATAGTCTGAGCAACTCTATAGCCCTTCAGTCTAGCAGTTAATAGACTCTTATGCATCAATGCTTTTAAAATTCCCACATCAATAAAACCTGCAACCTCTTCCATAAAATCAAACATAAGAGTGCTTTTGTTCTGCTTGAAACTACAACTGTAAAAAACATCTAAGGTAGCCTCAACATCTTTGGTGCAGCCTATTTCATCAAGTGCTTTAATAAAACTCTCTTTTGTTGCAATACGGGGCTCATAACTACAAAGCGTCCCCACACGATTTTCATCAATTTCAGCAATTAAAAAATTTTTATAGTTACAACTACTTTTAGCCTCTGTTGTTGTGAGCCTTGTTAGTTTTTCTAAAATTTGTGCATCACTACTTTCTGTAAATAATAGATCAAACAACCCACTTTTTTTACCTGCACGAGAACTTTGTAAAATCATCTCAGCTAAAAAAGAGGAATCATCTGGTGTTGCTTGTCGTATTTTAATACTCATAATCCATCCTACCCTTGACATCGTATTTTAGTAATAGTACCATACTTTATGATAAAAAGTTTCTTAATTCTTCTAAGTTTTTCAAATTTACTCTTTTCCTCATAGCAAATAATCCTAGTCGTAGCAAATGAGATGAACAGTTCTACTGCAAAATTTGGATACTCACATATTCGTGATGAAAAAACACCTTATCTAGTTGCTACAAAATCACTCATTATAGAGGCAAAAGTTTTGAATATATGAGAAGAGATAATGATTTATATAAATACTAAAAAATCGGCTAAAAGAGAAGAATTAATCTTCCTCTTTTACCATTTTATCTTTTGCCTTTATTCCCATTAAAGAGAGACCAGTTTTAAGACTAAGCGCTACAACAAGCATCACTTTTAGAAGTTTTGCTTCATCTCGCGTTCCTATCATACGAACATCATAGTAAAACTTATGTAAAGATGCTGCAAGTGCTTTTAAGTAGTCTGGCAATTTTTGAATCTGACGAGAATTAAAAGCATCTTCTACAACTTCAGGAAGCAACATTGCATCAAAAAGAAGTGTATCTGCATTTTCACCCAGATCTTTCAAACTCGCACTCATAATCTCTTCACTACTAAGCGTACTTTTTGAAAGGAGTGTTTGAATACGCGCATGCGCATACTGAATATAAAAAATAGGATTTGAACTATCCTGTTTTTTAAACTCTGAGAGGTCAAACTCTAAAGCGGTATCGCTCTTTTTTGAAGCGAAGATATAACGCAAGGCATCTGCACCTATCTCATCGACAATATCGCTCATAAGTATGACATTACCAGCACGCTTACTCATTTTATATGGCTCGCCATCTTTTAAAAGACTTACCATTTGAGAGAGTAGTACTTCAAGTTTAGACGAATCATATCCAAGATATTCTATGGCTGCTTTTACACGAGGAATATAACCATGATGATCAGCTCCCCAAATATTTATGTAATGCTCATAACCTCTTTCAAACTTTTGGTTATGATAGACTATGTCTCCAGCAAGATAAGTTGGTCGTCCATCTTCACGAACCACTACTCTATCTTTTTCATCGCCTTTTGCCTCAGAAGCTATCCAGGTTTTACCATCTTTTTCATAAATAGCACCTGCATCAGTAGTTGCCATCTTCTGCATAACTCTGTCCCAATCATCATAAAGCGTTGATTCGTACACAAAAGTATCAAAATGTACATTCGTATCTGCCAAATCTTTTACAATGATTTTCATCACTTCATCTTTTGCCCACATAGCAAGCTCTCGTTGACGTGATGCATCATGAAAAATTTCTACTCCAAATTTTTCCATAGCCTCACGTGAGAGTCCATCTAAATACTCTCCACGATAGTAAGATTCAGGATACTCAACTGTTTCATCAAGCAAATTTTCTCTTGCATGTAATTGAATAGAAAGACCTAATAAATCAATCTGATTTCCAGCATCATTAATGTAATACTCTGCGTCAATCTTGTAACCCAAATGTTTTGCAAGTCTATAGAGTGTATCTCCATAAATAGCACCACGAGCATGACCAATATGCAATGGTCCTGTAGGGTTGGCACTTACAAATTCTAAAAGTATTTTTTGATTTTTTTCTTGTTTTGCGTACTCTGATGGATTCTCTAATGCCCAAGAAGCATATTCGCTTAAAAAGTTTTCACTCAAACGAAAATTTAAGTAACCTTTTACAGCTTCCACACTTGAAAACTCTTCGCTCTCACCAAAAGATGCAGCAAGTTCATCTGCAATAATCATCGGAGATTTTCTAAGTTCTTTTGCTAAAGAAAAAGCAATAGGAGTAGCAAAGTGACCAAAAGAACGGTCACGAGGCTTTTCTAAAACAAGCTCACGACCTAATTTCTCGCGTAATAACGCCGATACTCGTTGTTTCAAAGCTTATACTTGTGTTGTAGATTTAGGAGTTTCAGAAGCAGATGCTACTTCTTCAGAACCTTCAACTTTTTTAGGTGTATCAGATGCAACTTCATCAACTACATCAGTTTCTTTCATCTCTTCTTTGAAATTTTTAATTCCTTTACCAAGACCTTTTGCTAATTCAGGTATTTTTTTTGCACCAAAAAGCAATACAATTATTCCAAATATTAATAGTAACTCTGTTCCACTAGGCATTCCCATAGTTTATCCTTATATAAAATTAAGTCGTTAAGTATATCTCACCTTTGCTGTGACTTCTCTTTAACAGTCTTCCCATCGCTGTACAAACTCATTTATCTCTTCACTCGCTTTTTTTAGTCTTGCAGTTTGTGCAATCAAACGCAGCTTTTGTGCAGCAATATCCAAGTCATCATTTACAAGCAAATACTCATATTCAGAGACTCTTTGAATCTCTCTTTTTGCCATATTTACACGTCTATCTATAACTTCTTGCGAATCAGTAGATCGTTTTATAAGTCTGCGTTTAAGTTCTGAGAGTGTTGGTGGTGAGATAAAAACAGAAGTTGTAATATCACTTAGTCTATTTTGAATTGCACTATTACCCTGAACATCTATATCAAAAATTACTAATTTACCTTCAGAGAGTGCCTTTTTTACTGGTTTTAATGATGTTCCATAGTAGTTACCATGTACCAAAGCATGTTCTAAAAACTGCTCCTCTTCAACCTCCCTTTCAAACTCCTCTTTATCTACAAAATAGTAATCAACACCATCTCTCTCACCTTCACGCATTGGTCTTGTCGTGGTAGAGATAGAAAAATAAGTATCTCCAATATCATCTATAATTTTTGCAATTAAAGAACTTTTGCCTGCACCACTTGGACCAGAAAGAACTAATATTGCGCCATTAATTTGACTCATAATTAATCCTCAAAACTTATATTAATTGTAATTTTGGCACCTTTCATTGCTGCAGCTACATTTTCATTATCTAATGCAGCCAGTAGTGTTTTTAAAGCTTCTACACCTCTATTCTCACTCTCATTACCTAAAGGAGCTTCTTCTATATCTGTATCCGCGACTACATCATCATCTACATCATCTACATCATCTACATCATCTACATCATCAGCATCAACTTCTTCACCTAAGGCAACTTTTAAATCTTTACTGTTTAATGTAGCAAATGAGTCTATTTCATTACTAGCAATTTCAAGCAGGGTATCTTCATCGACTTCACTCTCTAAATCTTCTTGAGAAAGTTCCTCTACCGCATCTTCAATCTGCGTTTGTAAATTCTCTTCAAACTCCTCAGCTTCAATTATATCCTCAGGCAAATCTTCACTCTCAGGTATTGTTTCAGCCTCAGCCAAGGCATCATCTTCCAAACCTAATTCCGCAAGATCTAAATCTACCTCATCATCCAAGTCTACATCTTCAAGAGTCTCATCATTACCCAACTCTTCTAATTCAGTATCTTCGACTAAAGGCTCCGCTACAATCGCTTCATCGGCTTCATCTTCTAAATCTAAAGAGAGATCATAGTCGAGATCCAAATCTTCATCATCAGCTTCTTCATCTTGCGTTTCATCAAGTAACTCTTTGACTTTTTGTGCTTCTTCATCATCCAAAACACTCTCACCAAGCTCTTCATCGTCTAAAATCAACTCATCATCCACATCTTCAAGCTCATCCAAATCATCTAAACCTTCAAGCTCAAGTCCATCAAGGCCATCAAGTAGTTCTTCATCTGATACATCTTCGACAGCATCTAAATTTTTCTTTAGATTTGTAAAAAGCTCTACCATATCAGTTGGTAAAAATGGCTTTTTAATTGTTGCAGAAAAGCTCTCCTCATTTTCGTTGTCACGAGAACATATAAAAAGAGATTTTTTAAACTCTATTTTATTTTGCAACTCTGCATAGCCCTCTTCATCGTACTGAGCATCATCTATAACTAAAAGGTCATAGTTTCCTGCTGGCACTTCTTCTAGACTATGCGCAGTCGTAACTTCATCATTAGTTTTTTGAGCACTTAAAGTAACTAACTTCGTAACTACTGGGTTATCATTTAAAAGTAATATCTTCACATATATTCCTTTGAGAGGTTATTGGCACCATTGTAGCAAAATTAAACTAAAAAAAAGTCCCCAACATATTAAATGCTTCTTGAACTTGTCCTTTAAGAACAAGCATAATAGCAGTTAAAGTTGCAATTAAAACACTAAACGCAACCATAATCTTTATAGGAAAACCTATGACCAAAAGGTTAAATTGAGGCATAGTTTTCATTAACATCCCAAATATAGTATCTGCAAGTAGAGAAAGCGCAATAACAGGAAAAGCAATCATAAATCCAACCATAAACATATTTGATGTAGCATGCATAATGTAATGAAAAAAGTTTTTTGTTACTATAAATCCACCCAAGGGAACTGTATCTAAAGTACGGGCAACAAAAAGTAAAATCCAGTGGTGCAAATTAAGAGAAAGTAAAACCATTAAGCCCAAAAGTGAGAGAAACTGAGAGATAATAGGCATAGAGACACCAGACTGAGGGTCAATAGCACTCGCCATAGAAAAGCCCATCATATAAGATATTTGCCCACCTGCAAAAGTTATTACATTATATGCCAATTGCAACACTATACCTACAGATAAACCTAAAATAAGCTCACCCAATATTGCTATAACTATAGTTGGAATATTTATATCAATCGTTGGGGCAGGCATTGAAGAGTAAAAAAAGACAGTAAAGAAAAAAGCCATAGTTGCTTTTATGTTAATAGGAATATTTTTATGATCAAATATAGGAACAGCAAGAAAAAGTCCCGCAAAGCGAAAGAATAATAGTAAAAACCCTACCATATTTACTTCGTTAAATATCTCTGCAAACTCCACTTTATTTTCCTATTTTATTCGTTTTAATTCTCTGTTTTGCAATTCAAATACTTTGTCACACATATTTGCCAAATGGTTATCATGTGTTACTAATATCATTCCAGCCTGATGCTCTTCACAATATTCAAAGAAAAGTTTCATAACCTCTTGAGCAGTTTTAGAGTCTAAATTTCCAGTAGGCTCATCTGCAAAAATAATAGTAGGTTTTTTTGTCAAAACTCTTGCTATAGAGACACGCTGCTGCTGTCCCCCTGAGAGTTGTGTCACTTTTTGATGTATGCACTCTTTTATATCAAGTTTTTGAAGTAGGCTATCGTCTATCTTTTGTCCTGATAAAATCTCAGAGACTTCAAGATTTTCGTAGGCACTAAAACCTTTAAAAAGATAATGCGATTGAAAGACAAGTCCAAGTTTATTGCGTTTAAGAAGTGCAGACTCTTTTGTTTTCATACCACTTATATCTTTACCTAAGATTGTAACTGTTCCCTCATCAGGTTTTAGAAGTGTTGAAAGTAGGTGCAAAAGAGTAGATTTTCCACTACCACTCATACCCATAATCGCTATAGACTCTTTTTCATATAAGTCAAGTGAAACATTTGAGAAAAGTTTGTATTCAAAAGAGTGCGATAAATTTTGTGCAGATAATAGATTCATAAAGTAATTATATCAAATTTATAGAACATAAAATTTTAAAAGAAGTTTATTTTATTGAAATGTCTTATAATTTAAAAGCATTTTATGATAAAATAATGAGATAAGTACTTTCGGGTATATTTAGAATAAAAAAGGGAGTTTTATGTTAAAGAAAACATTAGTAGGTTTAGTTTTAGGTGCAAGTTTAGTTTCAAGCTTAAACGCAGAGACATTAAAGCATGATATGGATGTCTTAGCAACAAGTTTATCATCAGTACAAAGAGCGTTTTTATTAAATAATAGAGAAATGTCTGTACAATTATTGGCTGATTTGAAAAAAAATATTAAGCATACATTAGGCAGTAAAGAGAAAGTTATCAGTTTATTACCTGATAAATTGAAATACAAATCAAGAATTGCTGTAAATAGTGGAAGAATGATTAATCAATATATTGATCAAATTGATGAAATTTATGCAGATAAACACTTGAAAAATATTGAGGCTCAAATGGAATCACAAAATGCACTTATTCAAATTCAAGAGCAATGCTACAAATGTCACAACCTAGTTCGTGACTGGGATAAAAGATAGTCCTACTTCATAAATGAGTTAAGCCAAAGGGCTTAGCTCATTTGTGCTGCAACTTCTGCTGCGAAGTCGTCTTCTTTTTTCTCAATTCCTTCACCAACTTCAAGGCGAATAAAATCAACTATTTCAGCAGTTCCACCAAGTTTTTTGGCAGCCGCTTCAACAGCTTCAGCCACTGTTTTTTTATCATCAAGTACATAAGATTGATCTAAAAGTGCTTGCTCTTTATCAAGAGTAGTATTGTCATCAATAAAACGCGCTAATTGACCAGGGATAATTTTATCCCAGATTTTTTCAGGTTTGTTTTGTTCTTTGAGTACTGCTCTAATGTTCTCTTCTGCTTTTTTCATTACATCTTCAGTAAGTTGCATCATAGATACATAAAGAGGAACATTTTTAAGAGGTTTTTTCAAACGTGAAAGTTCTTCATTCTCTTTTTTGATAGCTTCAATTCTACCTTTTGTTTCACTCTCTACATATTCAGGATCAAAATCTTTGTATGAAAGTGTTGTAGGTTTCATCGCAGATGCATGCATTGCAACTTGTTTTAGAGTATCTCTAAGACCTTGGGCAGTTTTAGCGCTATCACATTTTGCTTTTACAATAACTGCAATACGACCATTTGAGTGAATATAAGCATTCATAGCAACTGTATCATCTTCAGCTTCTAAAGTACCAAAACGACGAAGCTCAATTTTTTCACCAATTTTTGCAACTGTTTCAGTAAAGTAAGTACCAAACTCACTTCCCATTACTGCTGCAACATCACTTGGATTAGTATTGAAAATCTCTTCAGTAGTTTTAAGTACTAGATTTTGAAAACCTTCATTTTTGGAAACGAAATCAGTTTCAGAGTTAATCTCTGCTACTGTAGCTTTAGAGAAATCATCAGCAATTTTAAGACCTACAAGACCTTCTGCTGCGACTCTATCTGCTTTTTTCGCTGCTTTAGCAATACCACGCTCTTTTAAAAGCTCAGCTGCTTTGTCCATATCGCCATCAGCTTCAACAAGAACTTTTTTACAATCCATCATTGGCGCGTCAGTTGCACTACGCAACTCTTTTACCATTGCTGCTGTTACTGCTGCCATAATTACGCTTCCTCTGTAGCTTCTGGTGCTACTGTTTCTTCAGCTGGAGCTTCTTCTACTTGTTCTTCTTCTGCTGGTGCATCACGAAGTGCTTTACCTTCATTAATAGCAGCTGTCATTTCACGACAGAAAAGTTGAATAGAACGAATAGCATCATCATTCCCTGGAATTGGGTAAGTGATAAGATCTGGATCACAGTTAGTATCTAGTGGCGCAACAATAGGAATATTAAGGCATCTAGCTTCTAAAACTGCAATGTGCTCTTTTACTGCATCAACAACAAAAAGCATATCTGGAAGTTTTTTCATATTACGGATACCACCGAAATATTGCTCAAGTTTCGCTTTTTGACGAGAAAGCATTAAAGCTTCTTTTTTTGTTAAAAGATCAATTTGACCATTTTCTTGCATTTCACTAATAACATCAAGTTTACGAATAGATTTTTGAATAGTTGGAAAGTTAGTAAGCATACCACCTAACCATCTGTTGTCTACATACGGCATATTACAAGCGATTGCAGCTTCACGAACTGAGTTACGAGCTTGTTTTTTTGTACCAACAAAAAGAATTGTTTTTCCTTCAGCTGCAGCATCCATAACAACTGTGTAAGTACTACGGAAATAACGAAGAGTTTTTTGTAAATCAATAATATAGATATTTTTACGAACACCAAAAATATATTTTTTCATTTTCGGGTTCCAACGACGAGTTTGGTGTCCAAAGTGTACACCACATTCTAAGAGGTCTTTCATAGTTACCATAGGGTATCCTTAAATTGCATTATTTCGTGCAAAGAAATTTCGTTAGTTGGCTTTGAGAGTGTCGAACAATAACCGTTAAAAAACGGGTTGCACTAACTTTTTGACACAATCTGTTAATATTTTCTTTTCCACCTAAGTTTTAAAGAAAAATCCGCGAATTATACTAAAACATAGTTTAATTATAGCTTTTTACAAATAAATAAAAAACTTAAATTATAATTTAAAATTATATTTATACAACTTAATGTATAGTATCACAAGAATTTAATAAAAGGGACACAATGAACAAGCCTCTCCTCCTTTCCTTAGCAGCTGTAGCACTACTAGGCAGTAATCTAAACGCAGAGACAATGTACACAAAATTTCAAACTATGGAGCTTGATATGAAAAAACTACAACATGAAATAAGTGCCTTAAAAGCAGAACAGAAACAACTCAAAGCAGATGCACTCAAAGCTCAGGAAGAGGCTAAAAAAGCGAAAGAATCTGATGCGGAGGATGAAGATGAAGAGAGCGTAAATGAAAGACTTACTGATCTTGAAGAGTCCCTTACAGATCTCAATAAAGCAACAAATGGCTCTCATCTAAAATTTAATGTTGATTATAGATTTGCAGTTGAAAATATGCAATACAAAATGGCAGATGGCTCAAAGGTAAATAATGATGCCTTTATGACAAATAGACTCTGGTTAAATATGAACTGGGCAGCTACAAAACACCTTAGTTTTACAGGACAACTTGCATACAATAAAGCCTTTGGTGCAAGAAGCGGAGCGAACAATGGTGCTTATGAGACTTTTGACTGGATAGCAAATGAGAATGCATATGATGATACCCTGAGAATACGCTCTGCATATTTTTTATATAAAAATGATACTTTTTTAACAACTGATATTCCTTGGACATTCAGTATTGGTCGTCGTCCATCTACAAATGGACACCTTGTAAATCTTAGAGATGACGACCATGCTTCTTCACCGATGGCACATACTATTAATGTAGAGTTTGACGGACTAAGTTCAAAATTTGTACTTGAAAATCTAACGGGAATAGAGGGAATGTATGTAAAATTTTGTGCAGGACGAGGTATGAGTAATGCACAGGCAAAACTCTCTGCTACGCCTTTTGCTACAAACAAGACAACAACTCCAAATATTGATTTAGCAGGTCTAATATTTGTACCTTATGATGATGGACAATACTCACTAAACACACAATACTACTATGCAAATAACCTTATAGATGCCACGGACAATAATAATGCTACACTAAAAACAGTCGGTGGGCTGCATTCACTTACTGCAAATATTGTCGCAAATGGAATTGGAGATGAAATTAGTGACTTTTTAGATGATACAATTTTCTTTGTAAGTGGTGCTATGAGTATCACTAATCCCAACAAGAGTGGCGGTGGAATGCTTGGGTGCACAGAGAGAAAAAAAGGCTATTCAGTATGGACAGGAGTACAGATTCCATCACTTATAAGCGAAGAGGGACGTTGGGGTCTTGAGTACAACCACGGTACAAAATTCTGGAGAAGTTTAACTTATGGTGAAGACACAAATATAGGTTCTAAACTCGCAGCGCGTGGTGATGCATATGAAGCTTATTTTACTGAACCAATCATTGAAGATGCACTCTCAATACAAGTTCGTTATACATATATTGACTATGCATTTTCAGGAAGTAATGGATTTTTTGGAGACACAACCGGAACACCACTCTCAATGGAGCAAGCAGTTGCAAATAACCTTGGGAACAGCGTAGTAGATACAGCTCAAGATATTCGTTTTTATATTAGATATAGATACTAAAAAGAGATTTTCTCTTTTTAGCTTACGCGTTTTGTAACTCTGCTAACTTCTCTTTTACAGCTTCTACATGTCCTTTTACTCGTACTTTTTCCCATTTTGCACGAACAATCCCCTCTGGGTCGATAATAAATGTTGAACGAACAATGCCCATATACTCTTTGCCATAGTTTTTCTTCAACTGCCACACACCGTAATTCTGCATCATATCAGTACTTTCATCGCTTAATAGTGTAATGCCAAGATCTTTTTTTTCTATAAAGTTTCTATGCTTTTTCGTACTATCTGCACTCACACCTAGTATTACTGCGTTTAGAGAAGAAAAGTCGGGTGCAGCCTCTGTAAACTCACACGCCTCAGTTGTACAACCTGGTGTATTGTCACGAGGATAAAAGTATAAAACTATCCATTTGCCTTTTAAATCTCTTAAACACATCTCAACATCATCTTGATTTGGCAGACAAAACTCTGGAGCTTTTTGACCTATTTCTAACATATTTTTTCCTTTTAGTAACTTTTTTAATAGACGAATAATAGCAGATAAACCCAAATAGCGCTAAAAGAGGTAAAAACAATACCTAAAAATGTTTTGAGTGCCAAAAGTTTGTGTGCATTAGATTTTCTACCAGGAATAAGAGCTTTTGAAAATTGGTAATTTGCCTTCACCACTGTTACACCCCAGTACAAAAGCGTAATAGTAGCTATGATAATATGTACAATCAACACAATAGAAGCATAACTATGAGAGACTTTACTTCCCTGCATAAAGGCATCAAAACCCCCACCAATACGCACACCATATTCAAAATAACCAACCACTATCACAGAAACCACAAAGATGAGATTTTGTAAAAAGCCATGTATCTTATAGAATTTTTTCTTTGCAAATATAATTGCACTGTAAACGAGTAGCGGTAAAATTACAACTATTAAAGTAACAAAATCCATAAAAAATGGAGCACGCGTCCCTAAAAAACCCGGTGCAAACATATAGTCCATAAACTATGCCTTTCTCTTTTGATAACGGTAGTATACAGCGACTAAAATTACGAGCAGCACAACTACTACAATAGTAATCTCTTTTAAGTATTGATGAATAAGAGCTTCATTTGTTCCTATGAAATAGCCTAACAGTGTAAGCACTAATGCCCAAATACCTGCACCTAAAGTAGTGTAGAGAGAGAATTGCACCAAATCCATCTTCGCAATTCCGGCAGGAATAGAGATAAGCTGACGAATTCCTGGAATTAAACGCCCCGTAAAAGTAGAGATATGCCCATGCTTTTCAAAGTAATTCTCCATCTTTATAAGTGTCTCTTCTTTAATAAAAAAATACTTTCCAAATTTAATAAGAAACTTACGCCCAAGTGTCAGTGCCAAATAGTAATTTATAAATGCACCAATAAGACTACCCACCAAAGCACTTCCCATAATAGCTAAAATACTCATACTTCCCTGCGAAGCCAAATACCCAGCAGGTACCAAAACAAGTTCACTAGGAAATGGAATAAAACTAGACTCAATAGCCATCATAATCACTATTCCAACATACCCCCAGTCAAATATTAAATTTACTAAATCTTGTGCTAATTCATGAAGCATCGCTATTTCCTCTTAATAATTTATCTATATTTACACTTTCATCACTATAAAAATATTCTTCTAAAAGTGGGCGGATTTTATACTCTTTTAAAAAGTCTAAATCTATTGTTTCGCCCATAAAATAACTATGACCCAACATAAAATCTTCGCCTAGTTTTCCTTTTATCTCTGTATTGAGACTCTCCATCAAATTACGAGCTTCTACATTCTTTACCAAGTTATTGTTTGGTTTCATTTTTAAAAATGTAAATCTTCTTCGTAGTGCTATATCTATTGTTGCTATTGATTTATCTGTAGAGTTCATAGTAGCAATAATGTAAAGATTTGAAGGAATCATAAACTTATCTTTTGAATATGGCAGTGTCACTTCATAAATATCTCGTTTATCCTCTTCTATGAGTGTAATAAGTTCTCCAAATATTTTAGATATATTGCCTCTGTTTATTTCATCTATTACAATATAAAAATTTTTCTTTTCTATTATTGTTTGAGTTTTTTGCATCATGGAAACTATTTTTTTTGCAATTGGAAGATAATATCCGGCTAAAGATATTGTATCTTTTTTTACATTGAGCGTTTTAATATCACTAGGCTTTGTTATCTTACCTTCTAAAATAGCTTCTACAACAATTTCAAGGTCACTTTTCTTCACATATTGTTCATTTTTTGCACCTTCAGAAAGCACCCGCAAAGAACGTTCACTAAAATCTTGAATAATAATATTAATACCTCGTACAGTTTTCAACTGCTCAAAATTATCTTCAAAATACAAATTTCGCAATTCTTCATATGCTTCACTGAAACTCATATATTTATTTTGAGAAGCTTTTAGATTTTCTCTTGCTTCTTCTACAATTCTTTTAAAAATTCCATCCTCAAGCTCAATATTTCCCTTTTCAGTTGGACGAAATCCTTCTATAAAATCTTCATAAGAGTAACTCTGATGAAAGCTGATAAACTCTACTCTTTTCTCATCTTCTATCTTTTGAAAATTAGCTTTACCAAGTTCTGTTTTTTGCTTTATTTCATTATCTGTTATGGTATCAAAAATCTCTTTTTGTCCTTTTCCCTCTTCTATCATAGAAATTAATCTTTGATAATTATGTGTTTTTCCAACACCTGGAGGACCGTAGAGGATTATGTTTTTCGTAGTTAACTGATGAGTGACATCTTGCTTTAAATTTTTCGTTTTCCCACTTAATAAATTATTATTTTCTAATAATTTTTTTAGCCTCATACCTTTATTAATTTCACTATAGTAAGATTCTTTTCCTGTTGCTTTTTCTGCAATATTTTTAATATTTTTACCTTTTAGGGTATCAGCATATTCAATTCCAAACAAATGTATAGACGCAACCTGTTCATTTGTTTTAGCATTTTCATACAAATTTTTTAAAATAATACTTAATTCTTCTTCGCTCATCCCAATATCTCCACTCTTTTTTTCATCTCAATTATAAACTCTTCATACCCACCATCAAAATCCAAATCTATGCTTCTCATTTTTAGTTCCACTATTGTATCATCTTTGCCAAGTTTCAAATCTTCAAAAATAGTTTCTAAATGTTTTGGATAAAGTAACATTGTATTTTTTATCTTGAAATTTGTTCCATAAGCAAACATCTGATATTTATCAGCAGCACTTAAATCTGCTCTACTTCCTATTTTCTTGTACTTAGTATCAATAATCATATCAAAAGTCACAATATCTGGTTTTAGCACTAAACTTCCATAATTTTTCTGTCGCTGCGTTTGCGTCGTCCTATCTAAACTCTTATATATTTTACCTATAAAATTTTCAAACAACTCATTCATATCAAATAAAAAAGCAAAGCTCTTTTTCTCTTGCGTAAACATTGGTATCATCTTTTGCAGTAATAATAATGCCAATTCATAACTCTGTTTAAAACGATGATTTATTCTATCAAAACCTATATTGAGCTTTTGTATATCAAATTTTTTCGTCCCTACATCGCACAATATAAGTTCACACTCTTTTAAAATCTTTTTATTTTTCACAAAAGGAAGCAGTGTCTGCAAAGCAAAAAGAAAAAATCTATTGAGTTCATTGTCTTCACTAAATTCATCATACTCACAATAAATTTTATTTCGAGTAAAATTATGTTTTACATTTTCATTGAGAAGATACTTCCCTCGTAATTTTGTAAGATTATCTTGTTGCGTAATGTATGTTTTATAAAGTCCTTTTTTCAACTCTTTTAAAAGATTCTTTACAAATAACTGTACTAAAATTTCTAAAATTGTACTTTTCTTGTTTTTCGCAGCAGCCATATCTTCATTTTCAATGCTAATATCATAAGAGTAAAATAACATATAAATAAAAATATCTAAATTTCTCTCTGCCTCACGAGAACTAATTTTTGGTAAGATATAAACATCACTACTATCAAAATTTAGAATCCCGCAATACTGTAAAGGATATATCTCTCCCCATCTACTTTTAAAATATTTGTGTAAGTGTTGATTTTGTTGAACATACTCAATAAATTGAGAATTAGTAATTTTTTCATATTCATAAAAAATATTTTCAGTCATCAAAGCTTATTTTTAAAAGTTTTACTTTTAATTCAGGAAGATAACTTCTTAATATATTTTCAATAAATCCTAAATCCACACCTTCATAATCATGCACAATATAATTACGCGTATAATAAGCACCATCTCTATCGTCTTTTAAATCATACTTTTTGACTAAGACATCATCGAGTTTCTTTAATGTCTCACCAATTTGAGACAATCCCATAAGAACAGCCATTTGTCCTTCAAAATCTTCAAGTGTTTTAACAATTCCATGATGACGACAAATAATTTCATCAATATTATCAATCATTTCAAGTATAAATTCTACTTTTGCCTGCATAGATTTTTTAGACATAAACCACTTCACTTAAAATGTATTTTTTTGCAGTTTCTGAGAGATTGTTTTTTGGAGCTAAATCTATTTTTTTATTTACTTTTTTTGAAATAAATTCCTTAATTTCATCAAGTTTTTTAAATCCCATAAAACCTTTGTATTTCTTATAAAAGTTATCTTCAAGATGGTATAACAAATCTAAATCACTATGCTCAGTAAATTCATCTCTAGCATATGAACCGAAAATACCGTCAATAACAAAACCATCATCTACTAAGTTTTTTTTCAAAATTTTAATTTGTTGTAACATTTGTTCATTCATTCTTTAGCCTTTGAAGTATTATAGCAAAATCAACTATTTTTTATCATAGCCTTTACATCTTTTATCATCGTAGCAGCCACATCTTTTGTACTATATTTCAAAAGTTTTTCACTCTTTTCTTTGAGTTTAGGCTCTCTTATGATTTGCATCAGAACTGATTTTAGATCCTCATTTTCTCTTGCACACCAGCCTAGATTATGCTCCACTATAAACTGGGCATTGTGGTACTGATGATCACCCGCGGCGTATGGGTAGGGGATGAAAAGTGCGGGGCATCCGTTTGCTGTAAGTTCCCAAAGAGTAGAAGCTCCTGCACGTGAGACAGCTAAATCTGCACACGTTATAAGTGCTGGTAACTCTTTTGTAAAAGCATAGAGTGAAACATCTACACCCATCTCTTCGTATGCTTTTTTTACTCTCTCATAATCAAACTCTCCCGCTTGATGTATGATATTTATGCCCATATCTTGCAACTCTTTTGCCACACTCAAAGCTAATTCATTAATGGCTCTTGCACCATGGCTGCCACCTAAAAATATTATACTTTTAAGTTCATCTCTTACTCTTGCATTTTCATAAAAAATCTCTTTTATAGGATAGCCTTTGATAGGAGAATTTGCATCATAGGCAGATACAAAACTCTTTGCATATCTCTTTAAAAGCCCATTAAGTCTTCCCTGCACTGCGTTTTGTTCGTGAATAAAAAGTGGCACTCCATTAAAGATGGAAGCAAACGCAGCTGGTGCAGCAGAGAAACCACCTACACTATATACAGCATCTATTTCTTGCTCTTTTAGTATCTTTTTTGCTTGTAAAAAAGCTCGAAACACTTTAAAAAGAGCTTTTATTTTTCCTAAACCTTTTTGATTTACAACACCAGTTGTTTCTAAAAAATAGACATGAGAAAAGAGGCTGTTTTTAGCAAAATACTTTCTATCTTGTCCACTTGTTGAACCTATGAAAATGATTTCATGCCCATCTGCAACAGCCGCCTCTGCCAAAGCTTCGGCTATCATCAAATGTCCACCTGTTCCCCCACCTGTTATGCAGATTTTCATAACTTTTTCCCTTTATCCATTTTTGCTTTTTTTGATGCCATTAGAACCATACCAACGCCAAACGCAGCACCTAACATTGCCGAGCCGCCATAACTTAAAAAAGGTACAGAGATACCTTTAATTGGAGTTATTCCACTAATTCCATACGCATTTACTAAAAATTCAAACGATAAAACAAGACCAATACCCATACTAAAAAGATAAATACTCATATCTTCTGAACGGTTTGCAATCTTAAAAATTCTCTGTATCATCCAAAGAAATATGAATACAACAAACAAAAGTCCAATAAAACCAAACTCTTCAGAGAGCCCTGCTAAAACAAAATCGGTATGTACTTCACTTAAAAAACCAAGCTTAAATGTCCCATCACCCAATCCTGTTCCAAAAAGACCACCATTATGAATTGCGTTTAGTGAGTTTCCTATCTGGTAAGGTTCTACCTCAACAGGTACACGCAGTTTGTCTGCAATGCTATCTGGTAAAAGTCCCAAAACAGAGTTTTGAGCAAGCGCCCACCATGATTTTATACGCAAGATACGATGATGTGCTGTCAATATAAAAATGACAATAGCTGTAAAAATTCCACCTAAAATAGTAAAGAAAAAACGGAAGCTACTCCCTGCAAACATCAGCATAAAAAGAAGCGTAGCACCTAAAACAACGACCTGCCCAATATCTTTTTGTAAAAAAGCAATAATAAACATTGCCATAACAAATATTACAGCATAAGGGAGAAATCTTTTAAACTCATTTTTAAGTCCCATACCGTCATGATGCCCAAGTTTTCTGGAGAAACTCCATGCCAAAAAGTAGACAAAACCAACTTTGAAAAACTCAACTGGTGCTAAAGAAAATCCCGCAACTTTTATCCATCTTTTTGCACCACCAACAGCAGAAACAACACTCTCTGGTAAAAAAGGCATAGCAATCATTAAAATAAGTGAAACAGCAAAAAGTGTCAAACCAATTGGCTTCAGCCATTTGTCTGGATTTAACTGAGAGAGTCCAAAAATAATGCTAATACCAAGTAAACCAAAAATAGATTGGCGAATAACAAAATGAAATTGACTTACATCAAAAAGCAGTGTTGTATATGGGGTAAGTGTATAAGAGAGGACAATTCCTATACCTATTAAAATACTCACTAAAGTAAAAAGTTTTCTATCTGCACTATACACTAAAGGCTACTTTATCTTATTTATTTTAAGTACAAATTCAACTTCAGGCTGGGCAAGATGAAGCTCTTTTGAAATTATTTCAATATCAACACCCTGCTTATACAAAGAGATGATTTTTTCATCATCATTTGCATGCAAAGAAGAGGGAATGGAAATCTGTCTAACGCCACTCTCAAGTTGTGATATTCGAGCATCTATCTCAAGTTCAATAGATTCAATGTTATTTTGCATCTGTTTGAGTGCAAGAGCTAGAGGTTGCTGCATATCATAAACACTTCTCTCTATCTCTTGGTATATCTCATCATCATTCATTCGCTGCGAATTTTTTTGAATACTCTGCTGCGTTTGCTCTAGCTTTTTTTTGAGATAATATATTTCACGATTTGCATCTTCAACAACAGAAGCAACGGAACGGATGTTCTTTGTATATTTTGCATCTTTAGTAAAAACATAATAGAGCAGATACAAAATGATTAGTGCCATAAGGATAACAATATATTCAAGACTAAACGAAAGATTTAGGTTTGCTATATTCACGATTTTTTCTCTCGCATTTCACGTATAAGCACACGCTCACGAGCTGTCATATATGCCGCCCACTCTTTTTCATCTCTCTCATGCATTTTTACAATCTCTACAAGAGAGGGTGAAAGTGCTTTGAAAAAGACACCAATATCGCGTCTAGGATGTACCGGCATATCTATGCGCCCATAGTAAAGTACTCCCTCTTCTAAAAGAGCATCTTTTAATTCAAAGTGCTCAAAACCTATAGCTTTTATTGCAGCTTCACAAGTCAAAGAGACTCTTTTAGGCTCTTCATTTTTTAAAAACATCTCTAGTGCATCTATTTTTCTATGTAGCTCTACCATTAGATTCAGCAGTATAGGGTCACTCTCTGCTGTTTCGCCTCTTGCTTTTGCAAGTTTTAGCCACTGGCTAATTGGATCATCATCACTCTCACTAAGCTGTTGGTATTCTCGCTCATAGAGTGCTTTATCTAAATCAGCTTGAGAAAATTGTATGCTTATTGGTGCTGGAACTAGACGCGGTGTACTCATGAGAGCATCCTATCTATTACAATCAAGATGAAAAAAGCGATGCCCAAATAACCATTAACTGTAAAAAATGCTCTATCTATTTTTGTAAAATCACGACGCACCAAAGTCTGTTCATAGTAAAGCACAAACCCACTTCCAACTGCTGCTACAAATGCGAAAAATCCAAGATGAGCCGCCCAAACAAACAAAATCCAAAAAAGCACTGCAAGAGAATGAAAAAGAGCAGAGATGAAAAGTGTCGCCTCTGCTCCATACTTTGAAGGTATAGAGTGAAGATTTTTCTCTTTATCAAAATCAATATCTTGTAGAGAGTAGAGCAAATCAAATCCAGCAACCCAAAAAATCACACCAAGAGAGAGTAGAACCGACCATAAAGGGATGGTAGCAGTGACAGCAACCACACCTGCAATAGGGGCAAGTCCTAAAGATATGCCCAAAATAACATGTGCCAAAGAGGAGAATCTTTTAAAGTAAGAGTAAGAGCCTAAAACTGCCAAAATAGGAATGCTTAGAGCAAATGCAAGGCTGTTTATCATATATGCAACGGTGATAAATATCGCTGCGTTTACAACAATAAAAATCAAAATACTCATAGCATCCAAACGCCCATCAACATTAGGACGAGAGGCAGTTCGAGGATTTTGTGCATCAATGTCTCTATCGGCGTAACGATTTACACCCATTGCAAAGTTTCTTGCACTGAGTGCTGCTAAAACACCCATCAAAAGCAACCAATAGCCAAACCAACCATCCGCTGCAACAACCATGGCAATAAAAATAAAAGGCAGTGAAAATATAGAGTGTTCAAACATCACAAGCTCATTAAAATCTTTCGCTTTTTTCAGTACTCTTTGCAAATAATTCCCTTTGTAAATTAATAAGAGCCATTTTAGCTAAAAGTGATTTAAAGTTGGATGATATTAACCTAGTGCCTGCTCAATCATTTTAATATGTTTCGTGACTGCGTTTAATTCAGCACTATAATCCAATACTTTTTTTTCTAAAGCATTCTGTTCAATCTCTTTCATAACATCATAAATATTGTCAATATAGAGAGCACCTGCAGCACCTTTTAATTTGTGTGCTTTTTCATACACTTTTTGCATATCTTTAAGCGCAATAGCCTCTTGCAACTCTGGCAATATCTCGTGAACACTTGATAAAAAAGTTTTTAAAAGATTCAATGATACCGCTTCGCTAAGCCCTACTTTTGTCCTTAATCTATTCACTATCTCTTTTATATAGATTGTATTCATTTGATTCTGCGATTTTGAGTACTTACACAAAATCTCTTCAAGCCTATTTATATCTATAGGTTTACTTAAATACCCATCCATACCACACTCTAAAAATCTTTTTTTATCATCCTCAAGCGTATTTGCAGTTAATGCTATTATTGGCACACTAAGATGTAACTCTTGTCGTATATATTTTGTTGCATCAATACCATTTTTTATAGGCATATTTATATCCATCAAAATCAAATCATAAGATTTTTCTTCTACCTTACGTATCGCATCATCTCCATTAACAGCAAAAGTAAGTGTAACATTTTCATATTTTTCAAAAATTGACTCAATCAACATTCTATTTACATCATAATCTTCTGCAACAAGTACATTTAAGTATAAGTCATTGCAATTATTATTTTTCTCGCAAAAAGAAAGATTTGTATCTTTTTCTAAAGAAGCACTACTTTCATGGCACTTTTGAAAAACAATATTAAAATAAAATTCACTCCCTTTTCCCTCTTGAGAGTCCACCTTAAGTTCACTTCCAAAAACCTTGAGTAAATCGGAACTTATACTAAGACCAAGCCCTGTTCCTCCAAATTTTCTAGTAGTTGAGGCATCCGCCTGTGCAAATGGTTTAAAAATCTCTTTAATTTTTGACTCTACTATGCCTACCCCACTATCTTTTATACTAAAACGTATATTTTGTTGCTCTTTTTCATCACTTTGCAGCATTATTTTAAAATGAACAGTTCCAAAACTTGGTGTAAATTTTATGGCATTAGAGAGCAAATTTATGATAATTTGACGTAAACGTACAGAATCACTCACTAGACAGTTCGCAATTTTGGTATCTATATCAAATATATATGTTAAAGATTTTTCGTCCGCAGAGAGTTGTAAAAGCTCAAATGTAGTTTTAAATTCATCATATGGATTGATAGATAATTTCTCAAGTACAATCTTTTTATGTGTTATTTTTGAAGAATCTAAAATATCGTTCACAATATCAAGTAAAACTTTTGTTGAACTCCCAATTACTTTTACATATTTTTGCTGCGTTTGATTTAGCTCTGTTTTTTCTAAGAGTTCACTAAAGCCAATAATCCCATTCATAGGTGTGCGTATCTCATGGCTCATATTTGCTAAGAACATAGACTGTGCCGCTTCTGCCTCTTGCGCTTTTTGCTTACTCTTTACCAAATCTGTCACATCTTCACTAATGACCATATATTCTAAAATATTATGCTTTTCATCGTGAATAGGTATTATAGAACTATGTACATAAAAAATAGTGCCATTTTTTGCGACATGTGTTAGCTGTCCACTCCATATTTTTCCTTTTCGGATCTCATGTAAAATTGCATCAAAATCTTCCTTTGAAGTACTGGTGCTTTTTAAAATAGTGTAATTTTTTCCTATCAATTCTCTAGACATATAACCACTAATCTCTTCAAACTGTCCATTAATATATTTAATACTTCCCGTAACATCCACTCGTGCAATAATTACAACACTCTCTAAGGCTTTTAAAAACTCATCAAGTTTAAATTTTGATGCTTTGAAATTTTTCTCTTGTTCACGGAGCTCTCCTGTCACATAATCCATAAAATGAAACAGTACATTATCTGTTTTAGAGTTATCATAAAATTTACGATTTTCTGAAATAGAGTGCTCTAAAAGTTGCGTATTTTTTTCACGTAAAAAAAGTAATGTCGTAGTAACATTTAAAAATTTGGACTTCTCTTGAGAATAAAAGAACTCTCCATATGTAAAAAAACCACTTGCAGGTGCTTTTTGCTCAATAATGCGAAAAGTTTTTTCTAGATCTTTACCTAAGAACTGTTTTCTAGCAACACAAGAGTAGATGAAACAAGCCTGCAAGGTATCTTCATCTTCTATCTCACTTTTTGGATTGTACTTGTTTACAAGATTACGACTTCCAATTCCAAAACGAACCTCTTGCCCCTCATCAATATTTCCACCATACACAATACTTCCATCATCATCTAGCTTAAACATTGAACGGGCGATAAGGACACCATTATCTTCATAAAGTAAGGGAAATTCTATGGTTGAAGCAGGCATATTTTCAACTGCAAAATCTCCAAGTACTTCTGTATATACATCTTTTATAGGTCGATTATTTATCTCATAAACTCTTGCACCATCTGCTTTCGTGACCAAAAATGTAGAACCAATTGGTCGCCAACCAAGGTTATAATCTTCAAAAACTTCCAACTCTTCACCCTCAAGTGCCACACATACAGCACCGCCAGAAAAGATTTTATTTTTATAAATAGTATATGTTTTTTCAAAATCGAGTAAATCACCTGCCATACCACCAGCAACAACGGCCTTTTGAAAATTATGGCTCTCTAAGCCTTGAAGGTACTCATCTCCGTTGTGATTTAATCCATCTAAAAAAGTAATAACACATTTTGTATTTTTATTAAAAATTTTTTTTGAGAGTGATTGTCCTAAAGTATAAGAATCATCTGCTACTGCATAATAAGCATGCAACAGTGTTTTTTCAAAAACAGAAATACTTACAACTGTTTTGTGTTCATAAATTGCACCATGAACAATTTCACCTGCTGTTGAAGCGCCTACTAGCAAAGCATTCGGAAGTTCTTTAGTGATTTGGGAAGCTATATCTTCAAGAATCTCTTTTGATTGTGAACTAAAGAGTTGTATTAAAACAGCCGTATGACTTGTACTGATTTGAGACGCTTGCAAAAAATTATGGAAACTTTTAGAATCGTCGTAGAGATAATTATATTGCTTCATAGACAAATTATATTCAAATTGTGCTTAATTATTATAGTCTGAAACTTAATATCTATCAAACAAATTTTTAAGTAGAATATTTATAAAATTTACCGAGGTATTAAAAAGAATGAAATTACTAATTTTAATAACAATAACCCTACTTTTTTCCGCGTGTAATATTGGAGAAACACAACAAGAGCTAGAAGCAAAACTAGCAGAATCAAAAGCAATAGAACTAAAAAAAATAGATACTAAAAAAGAACTTGAAAAAGAAAAAATCATAGTGCAAGGGAAAAAAGATAAAACACTTTTAGAGATGCAAATGATGCAGATGCAACATGACAACAATACAGAAATAGAGCGATACATTTTAATTATGGCGTTTTTTCTACTTATCATTATTAGTTTTTTTATTTACTACTATTTTAAAAAGCGTCATGAAGATAAACTGCGTTCTTATCAAGACAATTTAGACAAATACTTTCACCAACAAGAGAATATGACAAAAATGCGTATTGCTGAAAAAATCATAGATACCGTTGCTAGTGGAAAGTTAGATAAAGCCCAAGAGAGTGAACTTATAAAAGCACTGAGTGGAAACATTGCGCCAACGCAAGAGCCAAAACTCCTGAATGACACCACTGAAGATGCTGAGATTCTCTAATGCTTCTTAGCCTGCTACTTCTTTTTCATCTCCTTGGATTTATTTTAGCTCTTGATGCTTTAATGACTGCAAGAACTTCACAAGGTGCTACTGCATGGGTAATATCTCTTATTACTCTACCCTATGTTGCCATTCCCCTCTACTGGTTTTTTGGAAGAAGTAAATTTGAGGGCTATACATCTGCGCGTAAAGAGGCAGAAGAAGTGGTCGCAAATAAACTCAAAAACAGACTTACTAAAATAGAGAAGTATGTACCACAAGACTCCTCTTTAGGATCATTTGAAAAGAGTCTCCAACATCTTGCAAAAATGCCCTATTTTCAAGCCAATGAACTTGAACTGCTCATTGATGGCGAGAAAACTTTTGCAAGTATTTTAGAGGGAATTGCCAAGGCAAAAGAGTATGTACTTTTAGAGTTTTATATTGTCCGTGATGATACGCTTGGAAGAAAAGTACAACAAAGCCTCATTAAAAAAGCGCAAGAGGGCGTAAAAATCTACTTCATATATGATGAGATCGGAAGCCACCAACTCCCTGAGAGTTATCTCAACACAATGCGAGAAGCAAAGATTGAGGTGTACAATTTTCATACGCAAAAGGGTATTAAAAACAGATTTCAAATCAACTTTAGAAATCACCGTAAAATAGTCATAGTCGATGGCATAACAAGCTGGCTTGGCGGGCTTAATATTGGTGATGAGTATCTCTCTCAAAAGAAAAAATTTGGACATTGGAGAGATACCCACTTAAAAATTACTGGTCCCTCCACCATCGCCGTTCAAAAAACATTTATTGAAGATTGGTATTGGGCAACTGAAAAACATATTGAAAACCTACGATGGACGCCACTACTCTCACAAAAAGAGAATAAAAAAGTTCTTATAGTACCATCTTCTCCCTCTGATATTGTCGAGACTGCTTCACTTATGTACCTCCAAGCCATCAATGCTGCAACAGAGCGTATATGGATTTCGAGCCCCTATTTTATTCCAGACAGGGCTATCATTAAGGCACTGCAACTTGCAGGACTTCGAGGGGTGGATGTTCGCATTTTAATTCCTGCAAAAGCGGATCATATTTTAGTCTATCTCGCTGCATTTACCTATTTTGAAAACATTGCGGTGACAGGTGTGAAATTTTTTCGCTACAACGATGGCTTTTTACACCAAAAGGTCATGTTAATTGATTCTCTTCATGCAACTGTAGGTACAGCGAATATGGATAACCGCTCTTTTAGACTCAATTTTGAAATTGCAGCACTTATCTCAGATAAAGCATTTGCACAAGAGATAAAAATGATGTTTGAAGAAGATTTTAAAAATTCCTATGCACTTGATATTGCACAAATAAGCCATGAACCTTTTCTTTTTAAACTCATAACACGCTTGGCAAGACTCACTTCTCCGGTGCTGTAAATATGTTTATTCCAACAGAGTCAGCAAAAAATCTACAGCATCAAAAAAATTCTTTGGCGTGTAAATTTTCTCTGCTTGTATGGAATATTCATAAAGAGAACCAAACAGATGCGTTTCAAAAAAGTTTTTCTACCCTTATGCAAAACAATCCAAGTGATATTCTTCTGCTTCAAGAAGTAAAATACCCAAAAAAGAGTCGCTTTTTTTTCCAAGAGTACTCCTTTTCTCTTGCTGCAAACATTCAAACACAAGAGAATCTTTTTGGCGTTTTAACCGCCACAAAATCTCTCTTTCACGACAGCATAAGCTCCCTCTCCACAAAAAAAGAGCTTGGATTTAGCACACATAAAAGTTTTCTTATATCCAAACATCAACTCTGTGACAAACAAACACTCTACCTAGTAAATATCCATGCTATTAATTTTGTACCTTTAAAAACTTTTGCAGATGAACTCTCTAAAATCAAAGAGCTGCTCTTGCCCATCAAAGAGCCTCTTATTGTTGCAGGAGATTTTAATAACTGGAACAAAAAGCGTCTTAACTTACTCAATGATTTTCAAAAGGAGTTAGGTTTGTGTGAACTTGCATTTAAACAGCAGCATCATGTAAAAAAGATATTTTCACATGAGCTTGACCACATTTATTACAGAGGTCTTACCCCGCTAAACGCAGCGGCAATAGAGACAAAAAATATCTCCGACCACAACCCACTTTATGCACTTTTTGAGCTACAATCTTAAAATGCTATAATTCATTTATGAAACAACTTGCCATCATTGGACCCACCGCATCAGGAAAGAGTGATTTAGCCATTAGTGTTGCACAAAAAACTGATGCCTACATTCTCTCTATAGACTCGCTCAGCATCTACAAAGAGATAGACATCGTCGCGGCAAAACCATCAAAGAGTGAGTTAAACGCAGTAAAACATTTTGGCATTAATGAACTCTACCCTAACGAATACTTTAGTGTTGATATTTTTATAGATTTATACAAAAAGACAGTAGCGGCATGCCAAAAAGATGACAAGAACCTCATTATCGTTGGTGGCACCTCCTTTTATCTCAAATCTCTGCTTGATGGACTCTCCCCACTTCCTAAAATCACAAGCCAAACGCAGCGAATTGTAGAAAGGAAACTTCAAAATTTAGAAGAGTGTTATGGACTTCTCTCTTCACTTGATAGTGAGTATATGCAAAAAATAGCACCAAATGACCGCTACCGCATTGAAAAAGCGCTGCTTATTTATGAAGCTTCCAAGCTCACTCCCTCAGAGTGGTTTCAAACGCATCCACCACAGCCTGTTATAGAGAACCTGCATGTTTTTAACATTGATGTAGAGCGTGAAGTGTTACGACAAAGAATAGCGCTACGTACTCAGAAAATGTATGAGATGGGGTTAATAGATGAAGTTTGTTACCTTGAACAAAAGTACACACGCTCCCCTCATCCTATGGGTGCTATTGGCATTGTAGAGGTTCTAGAGTATCTTGATGCAAAGGTGAGTAGAGAGGAGATGCTTCAAAACATCACAACTCATACTGCCCAGCTTGCAAAACGACAACAAACCTTTAACCGTACACAATTTGGCGACATCACCTCTGCAAAGCTTGAGGATTTGGAAGCTATTATTTTACAAAATATCTAACAAATATCTTTATACATATCAGGTCGCCTATCTCGCAAAAGTCCCCAGTACTCTCTCTGTTTTGCATTCTCTTCTAGGTCAAACGCAGCGTAAAGTATTGCCTCTTTATCTCGACTCGCTTCAGCTACTTTTGCACCTGTATAATCTGTAATAAATGAAGAGCCATAAAATATAAGCTCACAGCTCTCTCCCACCTCTTTTGCGTAACGATTCGCTACGACAACAGGCACTGTATTTGTCGCGGCATGCCCCATCTGTACACGCTGCCAATGCTCTTTTGAATCCAGCCCAATCTCTGGCTCACTTCCTATGGCTGTCGGATAGAAGATAATCTCAGCACCCTTTAGCGTCAAAGCACGTGCTGTTTCACAAAACCATTGATCCCAACATATTCCTACACCAATTTTACCAAAGCTTGTATCATAGAGTTGAAAACCTGTATTGCCCGGCTCGAAGTAGAACTTCTCTTCATACCCAGGACCATCGGGAATATGTGTTTTACGATAATTTTGCAGCATATCACCCTTGTCAATCACAACCAAAGAGTTATAGTAAGCATTCTCCGCCTTTTCAAAATAAGAGACCAATACAACCACTTCAAGTTTACGTGAAAGTGCTGAAAACTCGGCTATTAGTCTATTATTTTGAAGTGGCGCAGCCCATGAGAAGTACTTCTCATCCATATCTTTACAGAAGTAGAGTCCCTCAAAGAGCTCAGGTAAAAGTATAATTTGCGCGCCATTTTTTGCCGCCTCTTCTACAAGGCGTTTTGCTTTTGCAATGTTTGAGACTTTATCCTCACTCATTGACATCTGCACGGCTGCTACTTTTACCTCTGTTGCCATTTTCTAGCCTCTACCAGTCACTTCTAAAAGGTGGTAGCCAAACTGCGTTTGAATAGGTCCGTAAACCACGCCGACATCACCGCTAAATACAGCCTTGTCAAACTCAGGCACCATCTGCCCTGGTCCAAATTGCCCTAAATCTCCACCATTATTTGATGATGGACAAGTAGAGTACTGTTTTGCAATCTCTGCAAAATCAGCTCCGTTTTCTATCTCTGTTTTTAACTCATTACACTTTGCTTCACTATCTACTAATATATGTCTTGCTGTTGCCCATGCCATACTACTATTCCTTAATTTTGTTTCACAAAATGAAGGGAACCTATTTCTTTTTCATCACGCCAATGGAAGTAATTCCATTGGCTACGTTAACACTTGGTTTCCTTCAGCAGGAGGCTCATCGCACTGGTGCGATTGTATCTGCTTTTGTTTGTGTCATTCTACACTAAGTTTTATTACTTTAAAATTTATTAATCAACTTAAGTAAATCTAATTCATATTATAATCATGTAATTAATTTTGTATTATACAAAAAATCAAAATGGAGTAAATATGAAAAATATTATCTTAGCCCTTATCGTTGCGTTTAGCTTTATAGGATGTAGTTCTAAAAGTGATGAACAAGCAGCAAATGCCACACCTAAACTTGTTGTAAGCAAAAGTCTCTCTGAGCTTAAACTTAATGATCAAAATGAAAAGCCACAAACCATCTCTAAAGAGACAAAAATTGTCTTTTTCTCATTTGCAAAGCCAACTGGTCACATTTGTAATAAATTTCTTGAGTCAAAACCTGCAAATTTTTTACAAGAACATAATGCTCTTTATGTAGCAGACGTAAGCCCTGCACCTTCACTTATTAAGAAGCTATTTATTCTTCCTGATTTAAAAAAGCTTAAATTTCCAATCTTATTAATTAACAATGATAAACTCTCTGCTGAGTATTCAAAAGGGATGAACAAAGATAAAATTGTAGTTGTGCATCTTGAGAATAAAAAAATTATTAGTATAGAAAACTTAAGTGATGAAAAAGCTTTAGAGAAACTCTTTAAATAGAAAGTTCAAGCAAAACAGTGTCTCTGCGTGTCACTTCGACACGCCTACAAGCAGATTCAAACGCAGCGCCCTCTCCTATGAGGATACACTTATGTTTTGCCCTTGTTATTGCAGTATATATTAATTTTGTATTGTGCATAATAAAGTGCGTAAAACTCATAGGAATAACAACTATGTCATACTCCATTCCTTGTACTTTATGCACGGTGAGTGCGTATGATAGCATAAGATGTGAGCGAAGTTCATCATACTCATACTGCACGACCACATCCTCATTTGGATAAAAAACAAATGCCTGCTCCTCTTGGGAGTCTATTTTAAAAAGCAGTCCACTCATCCCGTTAAAAATTCTTCTCTCACTTGCATCTTCACCCATTTTAAAGCCATCAGCACTCCATGCAGTCATATTTTCATTTTTTGTATGTACCACCTTGTCCATCAAACGAAACTCCTGCTCCCCTTTTTTGATGCACTTTTTAGGATTAGGGTTAAAATACTCCTGCAAAACTTTGTTGAGATTTGTGGTACCCAAAGAGCCACCTTTCATAGGAGTAATCACTTGAAAATAGTTCAAATACTCTTTTATCTGCTTATTGTTAAGTCGGTATCTCGCTTTTTCTATGGACTCCACAACACGATGCAGCATCTCTGCTATGATATTTTGAGAATTTTGTTCTCGCAGTTCTTTTAGCTCTTCTTGAGAGAGTTGCTGTTTTAGAGCATAGTAGTTGGCAATACTCAAATCTATAAACTCAAAGTCATCATATTTGGCTCTATACTCAGGCACTTCTCCTTGACGGATTTGATTGGCTATAAGTGCAATGGCTTGCTCCTCACTCTGTCTATAAATCTTTGTAAGTTTTACAATAGGGGCAAGCGCTAAAGTAAGAACATCACTCAAAACATTTCCAGCACCAATAGGTGGTAGCTGGGCATCATCTCCTACAATTATGACAATAGCCTTTTTAGAAATCTTACTCATTAAGCGTGCAAACAAAGAGGAGTTTATCATCGAAGCTTCATCTATTAAGACAACCGAATAAGGAAACATATCACTTCCCTCATGTTTGACTAAAAGAGACTGAATAGTAGCAGACTCAAAGCCTGTTGTATCGCTAATTCTTTGAGAGGCTATACCACTTAGGGCACAGGTCATTATCTCTTTTGCATCATATCTTGTGTTGAGTATCTCTAGTATCGTTTTACTTGTTGTACTCTTTCCAGTTCCCGCATAACCCACTAAAAAAAGAAGACTTACGCCATTGTTTATCATCTGAACTGCCTCTTTTTGTTCAGCTCCAAGTTTAAGTGAACTCTCTTCTAAAAAAGCATCAAGATTTTTCACAAAACCGCCACTGTCATGCTTCGCTCGTGTGCGAAAATCATCATACAAAAACTTCTCAGCATCATAGAGCCGTGCAGGTGAAACTCTCTCATTTTTCATCACCACTATGCTCTGTTCTGCCACTCGCTCAACCAAAGCCGCTTCATAAAGATGCCTCTTATCTGTAAACCCAAGCATCTCATCAAGTCCACCAAAAAGCACCTCTTTTGCGATGCAGGAGTTCCCCTGCGCCTCACAATAGTTAAGCAAAACATAATCCATCGCAGAGCTTATGCGTTTCTCATTCTCTGGTGCTATACCCATTTTAAGCGCAAGTTCGTCCGCACGTTTAAAACCTATAGAATTAATATTTGTAAGAATGTAGGGATTTTCTTTAATCTTTGTGCAAGGCTCATCCACATCTTTCATCGCTGTAGCTATAGTGGTGAGTAAAACAGGGGAGACTTCATAGGGAGTAAGAAATTCACCCAAACGACGCATAGAGCGAAACTGCTTCCATGAAGTTTGAATTTTTTTAAGACGTTTCTCTTTTATGCCTTTAAATTCCAACAATTTTTCAATATCATTGTCAAGAATATTAACAAGCTCTTCTGAGCCAAAATGCTCTATTAGGTCAGCTGCAAGTTTTTTTGTAAAACCTTTTATGATTTTATTTAAGAAGAAAAAAAGTTCATTTTGATTGACTTTTATGGCATCAAATTTAAAAGTTTTACCATATTTTTTATGCTCATGCCACTCACCTTCAAGAGTAATGGCAGAACCCTTAATGTTTGAAACATCACTCTCAAAGTAGCTTCCACTTACCCTCTCACCACTTTTTAAAACTGCGATGAAAAAACCGTCATCACCTTCAAAAAGTATGCGGTCAATCTGTCCAATGAGTGTCAAGATACTACTCTGTGACTATTGCGAAACTTTGTTCGAGTATCTCTTTGTGTGATTTTATGAAGTTGTTGAGATCTTTAAGTTTTAACTCTTTTATCTTTTTTAATTCTATCTCAGAGTGATTAAGTGCAAAACCTTTGTAGTAGTCCATAAAAGTACGGTTAAGCCTTTGACTCATTGTCTCTACTCGAAGCGGTTCACTACCAAGTAAAAATTTCTTTGTCTGCTCCAACTCATCCGCGGTAACACCCTCTTTTACAAACTTGGCTATGACATCTTTTACAGTCTTTTTTGCTTCATCCATAGTATCAAGTTTTGTTTGCAAATAACCTG
>NZ_JALXBK010000095.1 GCF_026991475.1 Sulfurimonas sp.
AAAGAATAACTACTCTTCTTCATAAAAAAGATAAGGTTCAGGCTTACCTATATAGTAGCCTTGAATCATATCAACTTTATCTTTAAGCAGTTCAAATAACTCTTGATTTGATACAAACTCTGCAACACTTAGTAAATCAAATGTTTTCGCAAACTCCAAAACAGAATCAAGTAGCTTATACATTTTATCACTTTCAAGTAAGTTTGAGATGATTGTTCCATCTATTTTTAAGAAATCAATGTCAAGATTTGCAAATTGAACAAAATTTGAGTACCCACTTCCAAAATCATCTAAGGCATACTTAATGTCATATTTCCTATAGCGTTTAAAAAATTGGTTTAACTGATCAAAATCTTGTAATGCTTCATTTTCTAAGATTTCAATTGTAAGCCTTGAAGCAGTTTCCGGATACTTCAAACAAAGTGTTTCAAGTAAAATATTGACACCTTTATCATTTAAATCTTGTAGAGAGAAATTCACACTAAACGTCATAGTACTATTTTCAAACATCTTAAAACTTTTTATGAGTATTGACTTTGTAAACTCCACATAAAAAGGTGCTTTTAGAAGTGTCTCCATAAAATCAGCTGGTTCAAGTATTTTTTCGCCATAGCGTAAACGCATCAAAACTTCATACTTTAAAACCTTATCAATCTTTTTATCTGTCAAATAAATCGGTTGATAATATGGCACAATGTTATCCTGTAACATAATCTCTTTCAGTTTTTGTGTGAGTGATATTTCATCTTTTACATTTGCAATAAGTCCTTTGATTTCCGCAGAATTAATAATATCTCTCTTATTCCCTTTAAAAAGAGCAAATTCACAACTCTCTAAAGAATTTGGAATAAAATAATCATATGCTCCATAAAAAAGTATGTCATATTTTTCACCTTCTATAACAATGTTAATAGATTCATTGAGTTTTTTATAAATCTCCTCTGCCTGTTGTGGGTTTTCAACCAAAATAGCAAACTCATCTCCATAAATTCTATATGATTTTATAGCATCTGATTTCATTAAAAATTTGGCAACTTTTTTAAGTATAGCATCACCAATATCATACCCATAACTAACATTAAAGCGAGAAAAAGACTTAATATTAAAGATAAGCACATACACATTTTGAATGAGTTGAATATCTTTAATCAGTTGAAAACGGTTTGGCAAAAGAGTAATTGGATCAATATAAATAGAGAGTAATTCCTCTTCAACAAACATCCCACTCAGTAGTGTTGCCATTTTTAAAAAAAGTGCTATCATTTCAATATATATGATACAAAAATAAAAATACTGCTTACGTTCAAAAAAATTCACTGCTTCAATAGCACAAGCATAGAGTTCTTTGTTTGTTTTTAAAAAGTCTTCTTTAACCTCTTCATCATCAAAAAACAAACCAGCTCTTTGCTCTACAAAATCTATAAATTCATTAATACGATGCTCAATACGTGGTGGCTTTGTATCATTAAAAAGACTATCTACAAGTGTTTCAAGCCAAATAAGTAACTCATCTACAATGGCTAAATCGCTTTTTCCTACAAAATTCGTATTATTATTTATACCGAGTTTGAGTGTTTTTATCTCTTTTGGGAGCCTTTGTTGCAAGTATCCGTAAGCTAACTTATTTTCATTTTTTCTTAGTTGTTCTTTTTGTTCTAAAGTCAATTTATAAGAAAACAGATCTAAAAAAATTGCCAGTTTCGAAAAATTAATCCCTTTTTTGTAAATATCAGAACCTACCTGCTCTAGTACTTTAATATTCGAATCATCAGTACCAAGCAGCTTATGAAGCATATGTTCAAGGAACTCTTTTTCATCGTCATTAATCCATGTAAAATAATCTTTACCCATTTCATCATCCAAAAACATATTTATATCCATACTAAATTCCATAAAAAATCTACATTTTACAATTCTACTCCAAACCTACTTAATTTTCCTCTTTTGGAGTACCACTTGCCTTCTCTTCATCATCAAGAAGGTGGAGTTTAAGCACATGTTTTTCGGTAATGACGGTTTTAAATTCACCCTCAAAAACTTTAATGTCAAGTACAAAAGCTTCAACATGAACATTGCGTTTACGACCCTCTTTATGACGAACTCTTGCAATAACATTTACTTCATCATGCAGTTTTACAGGAGAGAGAAACTGACAATCACTTGCTACAAGAACTACATTTCTCTCGTTGACCGCAAGCATCGCCGCATAATCTGCCGCACCAAATATAAATCCACCATGAATTAGCCCAATATCATCAGCAAGCATATCAACAATAGTTGTTAGCCTTAACTCAACATATCCTAACTCTATCTTTACTATTTCACCACAAAGGTTTTGATTTACACGCTCATGTGTTTGTACCAATACTTGCTCTTTTTCATCTCTATAATCATCTAATTCAAAATCTTCTTCTTGTGTTGTTGACATTATTTTTTGTCCTTAATTAATCTTACATAAACACGCTGTGGAGCGGGATAGCCCTCAACCGTTTTTGTTTTGTCATCTTTATCTAAAAAATCTTCAAGTGATTGTCCCTCTATCCACTCTGTTTTTCTCTGCTCACCTGCATCTGTAACAGAGGTTTCAAGCACTTCAAACGCAGTGAATCCCGCTCTCATTGACCAGTTTTTAAGTGCTTTAATAGTTGGAACAAAGTAGATATTTGGAATTTTAGAGTAGCTAGACTCTGGACATAACGCCATCTCCTCTTCACCATCAATGTAAAAAGTATCTAAAATCACTTCACCTTTTTTTTCTAAACCTTTGTAAAGAGATTTAAGCATAGCAACTGGGTCACTGCGATGATACAAAACTCCAAGACAAAAGATAGTGTCAAACTTCTCTTCATAAAATTCCAAATGTTCAACACCTAAAAGCTCGTAAACTATTTCACTCTTTACAAAATGATTTATAAAATCAAATTGTGTTTTATAAAGTGGGGAGGGATCAAAGCCCACTAAAAGAGCAGGATTATCCTCTTTCATACGAAACATATAGTAGCCATTATTACATCCTATATCGGCAACTTTTTTCCCTTTCAGATTAAAATGAGGGCGTAAAAGATTGTACTTCACATCACTTTTCCACTCAGAATCTATAAAAGTCTCTCCAACTTCAAAAGGTCCTTTTCTCCAAGGCATAAGCAGTTTTGCAGTATCATAAATACTTTTCTCATCAAAATCCCCTGAAATTTTCACAACATCTCCAAGTGTCACTTTACAAGGTACATCTTCTAAATCATCCAACGCCTTACGCAGAGGAGCGATGTTTTTCCAAGTCATCCATTTTTTTCTATCGTTTTGTATCTTTTTAATATCCATTTTAATCGCTGTTATAGTTAAATTTTACTATAATTGTATCTAAAAAATAGGGTCTTTTATGCGTTTAGAAAAAAAAGCTACTGTAGCTTCAAGTAGTGTTGCCGCACTCTTAGTACTTATCAAATTAACCATCGGAGTTTTAAGTGGTTCTATTGCTGTTCTTGCATCTGCCATTGACAGTCTTTTAGATTTAACAGTTTCTCTATTTAACTACTTTGCCCTACATAACTCAGAAAAAAATCCTGATGAGCAGTTTCATTTTGGACGCAGTAAATTAGAACCGCTTGCCGCCGTCATTGAGGGAACTATTATCTCTCTTTCTGCTCTTTTCATCCTCTATGAAGCTATCTCAAAAATGTTCCATCCGGAAATTATACGATACATGGGTGATAGTATTCTCGTGATGATAATTTCGCTTATCATTACAGGATTATTGGTACTTTTTTTAAACTATGTTGCAAAAAAAACAAAAAATATGGTCATCCGTGCAGATGCCCTACACTACAAAACAGATATATTCTCAAACGCAGCGGTACTCTTTGCCCTTGTAGCAGTGCACTACACAGGAGAGCAACTTATTGACCCTATTTTAGGTGTCGCTATTGCTATTTATATGATTTACTCAGCCATTCCAATCATCAAAGAGG
>NZ_JALXBK010000096.1 GCF_026991475.1 Sulfurimonas sp.
AGTTCATTACCAGTTGAAATTACTTCTCTTGCCATTATTTAGCTCCTTCTTCTTCTAAAGACATATAATTGTTTGCAACAATTGCTGCTTGTCTCGCTTTTGATTCATCTGTTAATTTAGCAAAACCTTTACCTGCTGCTTTTAGCTCTTTTCTATCTGCTACATAAATAGCAAAATCAGGACAAGACAATTCACATTCCATACAGCCTATACAAGCTTCTGGATGATCTATTGAAATCATTGCACCAAGCGTTGAAGTCTTTTCATAGACCATTCCAAGCACACCTGAAGGACATACAGATACACAAATATCACATGCTTTACAGTTACTTGTATTTACCCAAACTGGTTGGTTTCCTGGGTTTTCAGTTTTAAAAGTTCCCATTTATTCTCCTAATTTTAAAATGTAGTTTAAGACCACATTTTACTCTAATATTTTAAAAGAGTATCTAACTTACTATAAATTTACTCTAAAGTTGTGCTAATAACGCCCTACACCACTACATAATGTAACAAATATGGCTCACACAAAAATTAAAATTACTTTTTAGCTAATACTTCGGCTACTGCTTTACCAATTTCTGCAGGACTAACAACAACTTTTACTCCAGCCGCTTCAAGTGCTGCCATTTTTTCAGCTGCAGTACCTGCAGTTCCTGAAACAATTGCACCCGCGTGCCCCATAGTTTTACCTTTAGGTGCAGTCTGCCCTGCAATAAATGCAACAACTGGTTTAGTAATTTGTTCTTTAATAAGTTTAGCAGCTTGAATTTCAAGATCTCCACCAATTTCACCAATCATAACAATTGCTTCAGTTTCAGGATCTGCTTCAAACATTGGTAAAATTTGCTTGTATGAAAGACCAATAATTGGATCTCCACCAATACCAACAGCAGTAGTAATTCCAAAACCTTCTTTACATACTTGATTTGCACCTTCATAAGTAAGTGTACCAGATTTTGAAATTAGTCCAACATTACCTTTTTTGAAAATCATACCAGGCATAATTCCAATTTTACACTCTTCAGCAGTAATAATACCAGGACAGTTTGGCCCAATAGTTTTCATATTGTGTTTTGTTGCATAAGCTTTTGCCATTTGCATATCTTTTACTGGAGCACCTTCTGTAATAATAACAGCAAGCTCTATGCCAGCTTCAGCAGCTTCCATTACTGCGTCACCAACAAATGCAGGTGGAACAAAAATCATACTTACAGTTGCACCTGTATTTTTAACAGCCTCAGCAACAGTATTGAAAACGGGTTTACCTAAATGCTCTTGACCACCTTTGTTTGGCGTAACACCACCAACAATTTGAGTTCCATAAGCAAGACACTGCTCAGCATGAAAAGAACCCTCTTTACCTGTAAAACCTTGAACGATTACTTTTGTATCTTTATTTACTAAAATTGACATATTTAATTATTCTCCTTTTGCAGCAGCTACAGCTTTTGCTGCACCGTCACCTAAATCATCACCAACAATTAAGTTTGATATATTTGCATTTTTAAGAATTTCAGCAGCTTCTGGTGCATTTGTACCATCAAGACGAACAATAACAGGAACATTAACATCAGTAATTTTTGTTGCTTCAATAATACCATTTGCAATACGGTCACATCTTACGATACCACCAAAAATATTTACAAAAATAGCTTTTACATTTGGATTTTTAAGAATAATCTCAAATCCTTTTGCAACAGTCTCCGCATTTGCACTACCGCCAACATCAAGGAAGTTTGCAGGAGTTCCACCCATATGGTTAATTGTATCCATAGTACCCATAGCAAGTCCAGCACCATTTACCATACAACCAATTTCACCATCAAGAGCAACATAAGAGAGACCATATTTAGAAGCTTCAACTTCATCTGGGTCCTCTTCACTTAAGTCTCTCATCGCTGCGATATCAGGATGACGACCAAGAGCAGAATTATCAAATCCCATTTTACCATCTAGTGCTAAAAACTCGCCATTTCCAGTTCTTACAAGTGGATTAATCTCGATTAATTCTGCATCATTATCCATATATAATTTATAAAGTTTTGATGCAAAACTAATAATGTTTTTTTGCTCATTTTTGTCTGTAATTCCAAGACCAAACGCTAATTCTCGTCCATGAAATCCTTGAAAACCAATAGATGGATCAACTGGAACTGTAATGATTTTTTCAGGAGTTTTTTCAGCAACATCCTCAATATTCATTCCACCCTCAGTAGATGCCATAATTAAAGGCATTTCCAATTTTCTATCTAAAACAACAGAGAGATAAAATTCATCTTTAATATCTGCTCCATCTTCAATGTAAAGCTTTTGAACAAGTTTACCTTCTGCAGTAGTTTGATGTGTTACTAAAGTCATTCCAAGTATTTCATTTGCTAACTCTTCAACTTCTTCAAGACTCTTAGCAAGTTTTACACCACCACCAAGACCACGACCACCTGCATGAATTTGCGCTTTAACAACCCATACCGGACCACCTAACTGCTCAGCAGCAGTAACTGCATCCTTAACGCTTTCAACCATTATACCTTTTGGTGTTGGAACACCATACTTAGCAAAAATTTGTTTTGCTTGATACTCATGTACATTCATTTAATCTCCTTATTTTAAATTAGTTTTTTCCGCACTAGCACTATGCTTTTGGTGCAATCATCTCTTCTGGCTTAACATACTCATCAAATTGTTCAGCAGTTAAAAGACCAAGCTCAATTGCAGTCTCTTTAAGTGTTGAGTTATTTGCATGTGCAGTTTTTGCAATTTTTGCTGCGTTTTCATATCCAATATATGGATTAAGTGCTGTTACTAACATAAGTGAATTATTTAGGTAGTAATCAATTTTATCTTCAACTGGTTTTATACCAACTACAGCATTATCATTAAATGAAACAATAGAATCACTTAAAAGTCTTACTGACTGTAAGAAATTATATGCAATTACAGGTTTAAATACATTTAACTCAAAATTACCTTGAGACGCTGCAAAACCAATAGTAGCATCATTACCCATAACTTGACAAGTTACCATTGTAACGGCTTCACTTTGTGTAGGATTTACTTTTCCTGGCATAATTGAAGAGCCTGGTTCATTCGCAGGAATTTCAATCTCCCCTATTCCACATCTAGGACCAGATGCCAACCATCTCACATCATTTGCTATTTTCATCATATCTGCAGATAGTGCTTTTAGGGCACCATGTGCAAATACAAGTGCATCATGAGATGTTAGGGCATGAAATTTATTTGGAGCTGTTATAAAGTCATGACCAGTAAGTTCTGAAAGTTTTTTAGCAACTCTTTCACCAAGTTCAGGGTGTGCATTAAGTCCTGTTCCAACAGCAGTTCCACCAAGGGCAAGCTCTCTTACAGCCTCTAGTGAATCTTTTGCCATTTTTTCAGATTTATTAAGCATCTCTACCCAACCACTAATTTCTTGACCAAGAGTTAAAGGTGTAGCATCTTGAAGATGTGTTCGTCCAATTTTTACAATATGAGCAAACTCTTCACTTTTTGCTTGAAGTGTAGCTTTTAATTTTGCAATAGCAGGTAAAAGTTGCTCTTCAACAGCAATAACAGAAGCTACATGAAGTGCAGTCGGATAAGTATCATTTGAAGATTGTGATTTATTTACATCATCATTTGGATGAACAAGTTTTTCTACTCTAAAATCTCCACCTAAAATCTCTGTGGCACGATTTGCAAGCACTTCATTGTTGTTCATATTTGATTGTGTACCTGAACCAGTTTGCCATACAACTAAAGGATAATTTCCATCAAGTTTACCTGCAAGCATATCATCAGCAGCTTGCGCTATTGCATCTGCTTTTTTTGCATCAAGCTTACCTAAATCTTTATTTACAAGAGCTACTGCCTTTTTTAAATATGAAAATGCACGAGTAATCTCATATGGCATTGTCTCTGCACCAATTTTAAAATTCTGTATACTTCTCTGCGTTTGTGCAGCCCAATAAGCATCAACAGGAACTTCAATTTCCCCCATTGTATCTTTTTCAATACGAGTTTTCATCTATTTATTCTCCTTCAAAAAAATTGTTTGATTTTAATGTATTAATCAGACCTTCTACCGAAGCACATGACTGAGCAAACATTTTATTTTCTTTATCATCTAATGTGATTTCAATGATCTTTTCAGCACCTTTTGCACCTAACATTACAGGCACACCAGATACAACATCACTATAACCATATTCACCTTCAAGACAAACAGCACATGGATGAATCTGTTTTGTATCTTTAAGAATTGCATCAACCATAATAGCTGCAGATTTTGCCGGAGCATAATACGCTGAGCCAGTTTTAAGGTAACCCACAATTTCAGCTCCACCATGGCGCGTACGGTCAACAATTTCATCTATTTCTGTTTGGCTCAAAACATCTGTCAGAGGAACACCAGCTACTGTTGAGTAACGAGGAAGAGGAACCATATCGTCACCATGTCCACCCATGACTGAAGCACGAATCTGTCCTCCGCCATAGCCTAGTTTTTCTTGTATAAACGCAGCCATACGAGAACTGTCAAGAATTCCTGCCATACCAATTACTCTACTTCTTTCAAATCCACTCTCTTTAAGAGCAACATAAGTCATAGCATCGAGAGGATTTGAAACCATAATAATTATAGCCTGAGGTGAATACTTTGCAACACCAAGCACCACTTCTTTTGTAATCTTTGCATTTATCATAAGTAAGTCATCACGACTCATACCCGGTAATCTTGGGCTTCCAGCTGTAATAACTACAACATCACAATCTACAAGATCAGACATCTCTTCAGCAACAGAGACTACAGTATGACTTCTAACAGCAGAAGCAGCTTGGGACATATCTAACGCTTTTCCTTTTGCTACATCAATCTTATTATCACGAAGAATAATCTCATGACAAGATCCTTGCATAGCAAGAGAATACGCAACTGTTGCACCAACGTTCCCTGCTCCTACAATACCTACTCTTTTCCCTTGACTCATATATGCTCCTTAAAATTAAATTACAATGGCATTGAGTTTGAAATATACTTAAACAGTATGTGCGAACACACAACACTTAAGTACATCAAATGCCATTTAACAACATAAAAAGTCATGTGTAATTTACACATGACTATTTTTAAAACTAGATTGAATCTATAATAGCATTCAAAGTAGCAGATGGGCGCATTGCCGCAACAGCTTTTGCATTATCTGGACGGTAATAACCACCAATATCTTTTGCCTCACCTTCTGAAGCTAAAAGTTCAGCAATAATTTTTTCTTCGTTTTCAATAAGAGCTTTTGCTATTGGGCGGAATTTAGCAGATATTTCAGCATTATCACTATCAGCTAAATCTTGTGCCCAATATTGAGCTACAAAAAAATGAGAAGCTTTATTGTCTGGCTCACCAACTTTTCTTGATGGAGCTTTGTTGTTGTCAAGGTATCTATTGTTTGCAACATCAAGTGCAGCAGTAACAGCCTCTAATTTTTCATCTGGATGTTTTTGCTCAATATATCTTAAAGATTCAGCAAGCGCTAAAAACTCACCTAGAGAATCCCATCTCAAATGTCCTTCTGAAAGAAACTGATCAACATGTTTAGGAGCAGATCCACCAGCACCAGTTTCAAAAAGACCACCACCTGCTAATAATGGAACGATTGAAAGCATTTTTGCAGATGTTCCAAGCTCTAAAATTGGATACATATCAGTTAAATAGTCACGTAAAACATTACCAGTTACAGCAATAGAGTTTTTCCCTTCTCTAACACGAGCATTAGAAAATTTTGTAGCTTCCTCTACTTCCATAATACGAATGTCTAAACCTTCCGTATCATGCAGTTTTAAGTACTCATTAACTTTTTTGATCATATTCGCATCATGAGCACGATTTTCATCTAACCAAAAAATTGTTGGTACTTTTTCAATTCTAGCCCTCTCTACTGCAAGACGAACCCAATCTTTGATTGGAATATCTTTTGCACGAGACATTCTCCAAATATCACCTTCTTCTACTTTATGACTCATAAGAACATTTCCAGCAGCATCTTTTACTTCCATAGTTCCATCTTCAGGTACTTCAATAGTAGTTGGATGAGAACCATACTCTTCAGCTTTTTGAGCCATAAGACCAACATTTGCAACACTACCCATAGTGGTTACATCATATTGACCATTTTTTACACAATCCTCAATCATTGGACGATAGAAGTTAGCATAACAACGGTCTGGAATTACAGCTACACACTCTTCTGTTTTACCATCTTTGTTCCACATTTTTCCGCCATCACGAACAACAACAGGAAGCGAAGCATCAATAATAATATCGTTTGAAGCATGTAAATTTGTAATACCATTGTCACTATCAACCATAGCAATGTTTACATCACCATTATTAATCACATTTTTAAATGCTGCTAAAATTTCATCTTTTTTATCCGAATTCTCCAGTTTTTTCTCTAAATCACCAAGACCGAGGTTTGCATTTACACCAAGTTTTTCAAATTCATCTGCATATTTGGCAAATACATCTTCAAAGAATACTTCAACAGCATGACCAAACATAATTGGATCAGATACTTTCATCATCGTTGCTTTTAGATGAAGTGACCATAAAACACCATTCTCTTTTGCTCTTTGAATTGATTCTTTATAAAATTTACGCAATGCTTTTGCAGATAGAAATGTACCATCTAAAATCTCTTTATCTTTTGCATCAACATTTTTAAGAACTTTACCATTAAGTTCAATAGTTACGTTTTGCTCACCATCAATAATCACTGATTGTTCATTTGCATAAAAATCATCCGATGACATTGAATCTACATAAGTTTTTGAATTTTCAGAAAAAGGACGTAATTTATGCGGGTTTTTCTTAGCAAAGTTTTTAACTGCTAGTGCTGCACGACGATCTGAATTTCCTTCACGAAGGACAGGATTAACTGCCGAACCAAGACAAGTAGCATATTTTGCTTGAAGTGCTTTTTCTTCTTCACTCTCTGCATGTTCAGGATACTCCGGTAAAGCATACCCTTTTGATTGAAGTTCTGCAATACACTCTTTAAGTTGAGGAATTGAAGCAGAAATATTTGGAAGTTTAATGATATTCCCTTCTGGTTGTTGCACAACTTCACCTAAGTATGCTAATTCATTAGCCATCTTTTGGTCTTCTTTTAAATAATCTGCCATAGTTGCAATCACTCTAGCTGATAAAGATATATCTCTCTCTTCTACCTCAATACCAGCTGTTTTTGTAAAAGCTTGCACAATTGGTAGTAATGAATATGTTGCTAAAGCCGGAGCTTCATCAATTTTAGTCCAAATGATTTTTGACATTGTTCGTCCTCATAGTTATATTTTAGATCCATCAATCTTACAATCCATGAATTTTATAAGTTCAATAATAACACTAAGATATATAATATGCGTAAACCTTATAAAAATAAGTCAAGATATTTTAAATATGTTTCATTTTGTAGCATGCCTTATATTACGTAAATGTGTAGAATAGTTACATGCAAATTTATGTGTTCCTAATTTTGATTTTACAAAGTAAAGATAGTCTGTTTTTGCTGGAAATATCGCAGCTTTAATCGCATCAAACCCAACATTGCATACTGGAATTTTAGGAACACCTTTATGTTTATATGTGTTATATATACTCATATCTTCCCTAATTCTCTTAGGAGTCACCTTAATATGTGAATATTTCCCATAATTCAGAGTGCCATCCATTTGTAACTTCATACCTTTTTTAAGACGATTATAAATTACAGAGCTTATTATAGGCATTTCAGCACTATTCGCTGATTCTTTTTGAATAATAGATGCAAGTGCTACATAATGAAACCATTTTTTTTCATTGTATGTGCCAAAAATTTTATAGGAGAGCTGTTTTGTTTTACGTAGCGAAAGTTTAAGCAGAAGTTTTATTACAGTTGCTTCATGTATACCTATTGGCAACTGATATGTATCAGGTACAAATACTCCTTCACTATAAGGAGATTGGCGCTTATACTCTTTTTGTAAGGTCACTGCGTTTAGCTTTAGTTTTTTTGCTAATTCATTCAAAAAAACATATGTAGTCTCACCTGGAATAAGTGTTACTTTTTGTAGTGCAGCTTTAGAAGTCGTTAATTTATATAAAAAATCTGCTTTTGTATTACTTGAAGTTTTCAAATTTATCCATCCATTTTGCGGTGAACCAATTAGTCTTAAAAAGTATGTATCTAATTTATTTACATCATAATGATTTCGCTCTAATTGTGCTATAATTTGATTTATAGAACCCTTCGGTATATAGAGTATTTTAGCGGTTTGAATTGGCTTATTTAGGTAGTACATGAGAGATAGAGTTATTATTAAAATTATATCGAAAATATACATGAGTATTGTGAGTTTTTTTTCTTTCATAATTCTCTTTCTAGTCTTTTTATTTTTTGTTTTACAAAATGGATTATATCTTGATAATCTGCATATATCAAATTTTTATCTTAAAAACAGTTATATTAGACTTGACAATAAACTTCATATTGCAATTGATGATCTGAAAATCAAACAACAAACAGCATCTAGTAAAAAACTAAGCTTTGAAGAGATTAACAACTATTTAAAATTAATTCCTAAAATCTTACCATATATAGGCACTCTCACTATTAGTAAAATTGAGGTAGATGATTTTACAGCTAATTTTGATTACTCTTCAAAAAAAAAGGGGTTACTCCATTTTCACTATAAAAACCTAATTAATTGCAATGCTACACTTTTTACAAAAAACAGTAATTTAGCTATTCATATTCATGACTTAAATAGTAGCAGATATAAAACTAGAATCAATGGCAATATTGTTATAAACACCACTACTTTAAAACAATATACAAAATTAAATATTTCACTAAATAATGATGCAAATTTGATTCTGAATGCTATATCTGATGAAAATCATCTGCGTTACACTATAAAATCACACAATGATATTCACAATATTAAAGATCTACTTAATCTTATTCCTTTTAATAAAGATGTTAAGTACTGGGCGAATGATGCAATTGAAGCAAAATATGTAACAATAAAAAAAGTGAATGGGGAAATCAACTTTAATGATATGAAGAATGCCTATAAACATATCTACTTAAACGCAGTGGTTCACTCTTTAAAATATAGATACAATCCAAAACTTGCAACTATTGATAGTAAGCAAACAGAGTTAAAATTTAAAAATGGTGTTCTTTATATTGAACCACAAAAAGCATATACATATAATACATACTTAAAAAACAGTTGGTTAAAAATCGACTTTACAAAAAAACATGAGTTTTTAGATCTATATTTGTACTTAGATGGAAAAGTAAATAATGATATATTACATCTTCTGTCTGTATATAAAATAATATTGCCATTTAAGCAAAATAGTGGTGTAATAAAAACAGATTTACATTTGAATGTAGATTTACGCACAATTCATGTCAATGTTGATGGAGACTTTTCGCTTAAAAAAGCAAATATTGACTATATAGGTCTTAATCTCAATCTTTTTAATAGTCATATTCATCTACATAATAGTGATGTGACAATTAATAAAATGCAGATTAAATATCAAAATATTCTCGATACAAATTTAAGTGCTATTTATAATGTCAAAAAAGAGCTTGGTGACATTAGTTTTAAAGTTAATAGCATTAAATATAAAGGATTAAAACTTGACAAATCAAACTCAAAACTTTATGTTTTATATCACCTCTCAAAAAATAAGAAATTTTTACAACTTAGTAAATCACAATGGAAATATAAAAATCAAGAGATAATAGTTGACGCATTTTCTATGCCTTATGATATCAATGATGCTACTATTGTAGTACCTCCGGTAATGATTAGTGCTAAAAATCTCGCACAAACATTTGTTAGCGGTACTCTAAATATAAAGAGTAAACATTTAAATTTTGACATAGATCTCTTTAAACTTAATTATGAGAGTTTGAAACTTGAACAAACAGATGTCTACCTTAAAGCAGAATACGATACTAAACTTACTTTAAACGCAGCAAATAATATTTATATATCTATTAATGGTTCACAATATAAAATCAAGAAGCTTCAAATGATTTTTGATGATAAAAGTGCTAGATTACAACGTACTTCAATTGAGATTGGTAAATATATAACTACCAAAATCTATGCAAAATATCTCTTTAATTCCAATAAAGTAAATATTGAACTGAATAATTTTATACTCAAGAGTCCAAGAACACAAAGAATTCTTTATAATAATAAAAAGATTAGAGTGCAAGCATTTTTTAGTGACAGAAACATCACAGTTAAATCTCCTCAACTCGATGCCACATTTTTTTCAGATAAAGAAAAATGGGGACTTAATCTATTTTCATTGAATACAATAGCAAAAAATTCAGATGTTTTAAAACAGTTGAATATTTCTAATGGTTCAGTAAGTTTTTATAAAAAAAGCATACAAACAAGTACAAAGTTCCAAGCAGATATCATCTATCCATATTCAATACTTATGGATAAAAACAAGCAAATTCATAAATATAAAATAGTAGGTAAAATTACTAAAGATAGAAAAATATATATGAATGTAAATAATAGTGTTAAAATAAAAATCGACGACAAAGTAAAAATTAATCCCAAAAATTGTGGTATCAATATAAATGAAATAATCAAGCTAGTTAAAAGCATTCAAACAACACAAACCAATACAAAATCTTCTGCACCAGCACCTAAAATATATTTAAACGCGACAAATTCATATATATACATAGGAAAAAATAGATATGCAATATCTGATAAAATATATATGCAATATATTAACAATATCATTACTGCACAATTAACATATAAAGAAGGACAAGCCGGTTTTAGACTTGCTCACAATAAATTTTATCTCTATGGAAAAGATTTTAATGACAAATTTATGGAACAATTCTCAGCATTTTCAAAATTTATAGGAGGGAGATTGGATTTTTCCATGCAAGGAACTTTTGATGATTACTCAGGTGTTTTCTTTATGAACAATACAACAATAGTTGATTATAAACTCTTAAATAATATTCTTGCCTTTGTCAACACTGTTCCCTCTTTAGTAACTTTTTCTTTACCAAACTACAATAAAGATGGACTTTATGTAAAAAATGCTTATCTTAATTTTTCATCTAAAAATGGATTAATGAATATTTCTAACCTTTATCTTAACTCAAAAGAGTTAAAAATTGTAGGGAAAGGAACTGCAAATATAAAACAAAATAAAATCAATTTGTTATTAAATTTAAAAACGGATTTAGCAAGTGATGTTTCAAAGATTCCATTAGTAGGATATATTATATTTGATGGTAAGAGCCTCTCTACTACATTAAAAGTCACGGGCAAACTAAATAATCCAAAAATACAAACGCAACTTGCAAAAGATATAGTTGCAGCACCTTTAAATATTATTAAACGAACACTTACTCTGCCATACAGACTAATTAAAAAGGCAGTAGATAATGTAAGTGGTACTAGCCATCAATAAGTACCTAAGCATCATAACTATTCGTTTCTAAGAACAGTAAGTATATCTACTTCACTTGCTTTTTTAGCAGGATAATAAGAAGAAGCAACTACAATTACAAAAGCTCCAACAATAATCATGAAAAAATCCCAAAGGCTTAAATCTAAGGGTAAAGTTGATGTAGGGTAGACATCTTTGGGTAAGGAAACTATATCGAAATTACTTAAAATCCAGATGCCACTTAAGCCTAAAACAGTTCCTGCAATTATGCCTCCAATACCAATAACAACACCAAGATATAAAAATACCTTTTTTACCTCACCCGTTGTTGCACCAAGAGACAAGAGTAATGCAATTTCGCCACGCCTATTCATTACGGTCATAAGTAAAGATGAAATTATATTTATGGCTGCGATTAGAATAATGAGCATTAAAACAATAAAAAGAGAAGTTTTTTCCATTTCAAGAGCAGCAAAAAAATTAAGATTATCTTCCCACCAACCTTTGACCGTAGTAGTAATTGGAAGTGCCTTTTGAATTCTTTTTATATCTTCATGTGGATTTTGTGAATATATATGGATTCCATCGTACTCATTTCGTGGCATATTTAAAATAAGTTGCAAAGATGCTAATGTAGTGTAAGAGTAAGCCTTATCGTAAGCAGACAAGCCAGAGTCAAATACAGAGCGTACATGAAATCTTTTTATTTTAGGAGTTACAGAGAGTCCTCCTGGTTCTAAATTTGTAAAAATATACATAAGTTTATCGTTGGTATTGAGGTCAAACTCTTCTTTTAGGCTATGTCCAATAAGCACATCAAATTTCTTAAAATGATGTCCATCAATAGCCTTTTTCAGGACAGAATTAACACTCTTTTCATCATCAAAATTTACACCAAAAAGATAACCACCTTCTAGTTTTCTTCCACTTCTTGCCATAACGGACGATTGAACATAAGGACTAAATTTTAAATTTGGAAATTTTGATTCTAAATCTATAAGAAGGTTTTGATTTACTGAACCATAAAATTTGGGAAGTATAGTCAAGGGATAATTCATAATAGTAAGTTTATGCTTAAATTCTTTATCAAAACCATTCATAAGTGCCATGGCAATAAGAAGTACCATAACACCTAAAGTAATCCCTAAAAATGCGAGGAGCGCAGAGATAAAGATAAAAGGCTGTTCTTTATCAAAGCGTAAAAATCTTTTTACAAGATAAGTTACTACTGAGTGTTTCAAGAGGCAAATACACCTTTTTTAGGACCACTCTTACCACAACATTGTTTATATTTTTTTCCACTGCCACATGGGCAAGGTTCATTTCTTGCTATTTTTTTCTCTATTACTGGTAAATCATCTTCAGCATCAATATCTACATCATCACGAAGGTTAAAGTGCATTAACGCCTCTTGAGCACGTTTTTCTTCTTCTAGTTGTTGGGCAAGTTTTGCCGCTTCTTCTTCTGCTGTTTCAACTTGAAATTGAATAATATGAAGCGTTCTAATAGTATTAAACTTAATATCATTAATAAGTTCACCAAAAAGATTAAAACTCTCCTTCTTGTACTCTACTAAAGGATCTTTTTGATTATATGCACGTAAGCGAATACCTGTTTTCATATTATCCATTGCATATAGATGTTCTCTCCATGAATTATCAAGTTCTTTAAGATAAAACTCTTTTTCTATTGCTTGGCGTGTTTCTTCATCTATAACACTCATTTTTTCATCATAAGATGTTTTTAAAATTTCTAAAACTTTTGTAAATAACTCTTCATATTCTAAATCTTTTAAAACATCAAGATCTAGATCAAAATTCGTTTGTTCTTTGAGTAATTCAGCAAGTTTTTCAAGATTAAAATCTTCTGCATCTGAACCTTCATATATATCCGCAAGAGAAAAAAGATTTATTAACCACTCTTCTCTAATTTCATTTACTTTTGATGTAATATCATACTCATCACTTAAGAGTTGATTTCTAAATTTATATACAATTTTTCTCTGCTCATTTGCAACATCATCATATTCAACGATTTGCTTACGACCTTCATAGTGCATATTTTCAACTTTTTTCTGTGCTTTTTCTACTGCACGAGTCACCATTTTAGACTCTATATATTCACCATCTTCAACACCAAGTCTTTCCATAATAGATTTAATCTTGTCTGAACCAAAAATTCTTAAGAGATTATCTTCTAAAGAGAGATAAAACTGTGTAGTACCAGGATCACCTTGACGACCTGAACGTCCACGGAGTTGATTATCAATTCGTCTATTTTCATGTCTTTCTGTACCAATAATATAGAGACCACCAAGATCTTTTACCTCTTGATCTACTTTAATATCAACACCACGCCCTGCCATATTAGTTGCAATAGTTACAGCACCTTTAGCACCAGCATGCTTAATAATTTCACCCTCTTGAGCATGATTTTTTGCATTAAGTACGGTATGTGCAATTTTTTTCTCTTTTAAAAGCTCATGTAAAAGTTCAGACTTTTCAATCGAAGCAGTACCAATAAGTACAGGTTGTCCAGTTTTTGCAAGTTTTTTTATTGTCTCAATAGCTGCGCCAAACTTTTCTTCTTCTGTTTTATAGATAAGATCATTTAAATCTTCTCTTAAAATTGGAATATTTGTAGGAATAGAGACAACATCAAGTGAATAAATCTCTGCAAATTCTGTTGCCTCAGTCTCTGCTGTTCCTGTCATACCTGCTAACTTATCATACATTCTAAAGTAGTTCTGAAATGTAATGTCTGCAAGTGTTTGTGTCTCTTCTTTTATTTCAACTGCCTCTTTCGCTTCAAGCGCTTGATGCAATCCTTCTGAAAATCTTCGTCCTTCACTTAAACGACCTGTAAATTCATCAACAATAACAACTTCACCATCATTTACAACATAATCCACATCTTTTTCAAAAAGGTGATTTGCTTTAAGGGCTTGATCGAGCATATGTGGAAGTGATGCATTTTCAGGAGAGTATAAATTTTCAACACCGAAAAGTTCTTCAGCTTTTGTAATCCCATCTTCTGTTATTAGAATTATTTTATCTTTCTCATCTACAGTAAAATGTGTCTCTTTTTCAAGTTGTACAGCAATAGAATTTGCACGGATATAATCTTGCATATTTTGATTTGTTGGACCAGAAATAATAAGTGGCGTTCTTGCTTCATCAATTAAAATGGAATCGACTTCATCAACAATTACAAAATTATGTCCGCGTTGTACCATTTGATCACGAGAATAACTCATATTGTCTCTTAGAAAATCAAATCCAAACTCATTGTTTGTACCATAAGTAATATCAGCTTCGTAAGCCTCTCTTTTTTGAGCAGGATCATTCATATCTTCTAAAATTGTTCCAACACTATAGCCTAGAAAATTATAGAGTGGTGCCATCTCATTTGCATCACGCGAAGCAAGATAATCATTTACCGTAACTAAATGAACACCTTTGTTTGTCATTGCATTTAATGTAATCGCCAAAGTTGCTACAAGTGTTTTACCCTCACCTGTTTTCATCTCAGCTATACGCCCTTCGTGAAGAACCATACCACCTATAAGCTGTACATCAAAATGACGCATACCCAATACACGATGTGATGATTCCCTTGTTATTGCAAAAGAATCAAAGAGTACATCATCAAGTGTTTTTTCTTCATTTAACACACTCTCTTTTAAAGCTTCAAACGCAGCTTGAAGTTCCTCATCACTAAGCGCTTTATATTTCTCTTCTAGCGCATTTATCTTATTAACTTTTTTTACATATTTTTTTAATTCTCGGTCATTTGCAGTACCAAATACCTTACCCATGAATGCTTGTAGCATTTGCAACCTTATTGTCATACTATATAATTTACTATATAGTAGTTATTTAAATTGCTTTATTTTATCACATTAAACATAATAAAAAGTATAAATAGATAATTTGCTATAATTTCTTATCAAAGGAGAGAGATGAAAAAGTTACTATTCTTAGCACTTGTGACAGTTACTGCTCAAGCAAGCATTAAAAACATTCAATATTTTGAAGCTAATTTTACTCAAAATATAGTCGATGATGAAAATAAAACCATTACATACAAAGGGCATATTAAAGCAGCAAAACCACAATATGCTCTGTGGCAATATAAATCACCAGTAGATAAACAAGTTTATATACTTCCTCATAAAATTGTTATAGTAGAACCAGAATTAGAACAGGCTATTATTAAAAGGATAGGCGATAATTTTGATTTTTTCTCTTTAATAAAAAATGCAAAAAAGATAGACAATAAACATTACCTTGCGAATTTTCGAGGAAAAAATTATTTAATCACTATAAATAATAGTATTTTAGTCTCTATATCATACAAAGATGAGCTTGACAATAAAATCACTATAAACTTTACAAATACAAATACAGATAAAAAAATAGAAGAAAAAAGCTTTATACCACAAATCCCAGAAGATTACGATTTGATTAAAGAGTAAAAGAGAAACAGAATGATTCTGCTTCTCGTTAAGATTATAAACTAGTTAAGTTTATAATCTTGAATAAGGTTAAAGTTAAGATATTTATAAATATCATCTTCTTTACCTTGAATTTTTTGCGTCAATGCAATATACTCTTCTTTTGTTGGAATTTTACCAAGAAGAGAACATACCGCAGCAAGCTCTGCTGAACCTAAATACACTTGTGCACCTTTACCTAAACGGTTATCAAAGTTACGCGTTGATGTTGAAAATACAATAGCATTGTCAGCAACACGCGCTTGATTACCCATACATAAAGAACATCCAGGAATTTCAGTTCTAGCACCAGCAGCACCAAATAGAGAGTAGTATCCCTCCTCTGTTAGCTGTTTTGCATCCATTTTTGTTGGTGGACATACCCATAGGCGTGTTGGTACAGCACCCTCACCTTTTAGAACTTCACCTAATGCACGATAGTGACCAATATTTGTCATACAAGAACCAACAAATACTTCATCAATTTTCGTCGGTCTATCAGATGCTAAAACTTCTGAAAGTGTTGCTACATCATCTGGATCATTAGGACATGCTAAAATTGGCTCTGTAATCTCATTTAAATCAATTTCAATTACTGCCGCATATTCAGCGTTTTCATCTGCAGTCATTAAGGTTGGATTTGCTAACCACTCTTCCATTTTAGCAATACGACGACGAAGTGTTCTATGATCTTCATAACCAGCATCAATCATCTGCTCTAAAAGTACAACATTTGATTTTAAATATTCAATAACGGGTTCTTTGTTAAGTTGTACTGTACATGCTGCAGCCGATCTCTCAGCGGAAGCATCTGAAAGTTCAAATGCCTGCTCAGCTTTTAAATTAGGAAGCCCCTGAATCTCTAAAATACGACCAGCAAAGATATTTTTCTTACCTTTTTTTTCAACAGTTAAAAGTCCTTCTTTAATTGCTTGATGAGGAATAGCATTTACAAGATCACGAAGTGTAATACCTGCTTGCATTTCACCTTTAAATTTTACAAGAACAGACTCAGGCATCGTAAGTGGCATAGAACCTGTAACAGCTGCAAACGCAACAATTCCAGATCCACCAGGAAAAGAGATACCGATAGGAAAACGTGTATGACTATCTGCACCAGTACCAACAGTATCTGGAAGAACCATTCTATTTAACCATGAATGAATAACACCATCACCAGGACGAAGAGCAACACCTGAACGATTTGCTATAAAATCAGGAAGTGTATGGTGCATTGTTACATCTGATGGTTTTGGATATGCAGCTGTATGACAAAATGATTGCATTACCAAATCAGCATTAAATCCAAGTGCTGCTAGCTCTTTAATTTCATCTCTTGTCATAGGTCCTGTTGTATCTTGAGAACCTACTGTACTCATTTCAGGTTCTACATACATACCTGGGCGAACACCTGCTAAACCAGAAGCCTTTCCAACCATCTTTTGTGCAAGAGTGTAACCTTTTCCATTATCTTCTGGTTGCTCAGCTGTAAGGAAAATGTCAGTTGCATCAAATCCTAAAACACCGCGAGCTTTTGAAGTAAGACCACGACCAATAATTAAAGGAATACGTCCACCAGCACGAACTTCATCAGTAATTGTATTTGGACGAAGATTAAAAGTTGCAATACACTCACCATTTTTATGTGCTTCCCCTTTATATGGAAAGATATCAATTACATCACCGGTCTCCATTTGTGTTACATCAAGTTCTAAAGGAAGTGCACCTGAATCTTCTGCTGTTGCAAAAAATATAGGAGCAATAGTTCCGCCCAGAATAACGCCACCAGTACGTTTATTTGGAACACCCGGAATGTCTTCACCCATATGCCATTGAACAGAGTTAATACCCGACTTTCTTGATGAACCAGTTCCAACAACATCACCAACATAAGCAACTGGATGACCAAGTTCTTTTAATTTATTAATAGTACCTATTGGATCTTCCATTTTAGCTGCCAGCATAGAGTTTGCATGCAGAGGAATATCTGAACGAGTAAAAGCTTCTGAGGCAGGAGATAAATCATCTGTATTTGTTTCACCAGCAACTTTAAATACCGTTACAGTGATTTTTTCAGCTAAAGCAGGTTTTGAAGTGAACCATTCAGCTTCTGCCCAAGATGCTAAAACTTGACTAGCTGCGTTTAGACCCTGTTTGTGTAACTCTTCAACATCATTAAACGCATCATAAACAAGAAGAGTATGTGAAAGTGCGTCAACTGCTGCTTCAACTACTTTCTTGTTTTTTGAAGATAAACAGTTTACTAGAGGTTTTACGTTATAACCACCAAGCATCATTCCCAACATTTGAACTGCTTCTTCTGGTGCAATTGATGCTACATGATGCTCCTCAGATGCAACTTCATTTAAAAATGCTGCTTTCACATATGCGGCATCATCAACACCAGGAGAGACACGGTTACGTAAAAGTTCAAGCATCTCTGCTACATTTTCACCTACTTTGATTGACTCAATTACATCTACAGTTTGTGCAGCAGTAAGTGGTAAAGGTGGAACACCTAAAGCTTCTCTTTGCGCTACATGCGCTTTATACTCTTCAATAAATCCCATAATAATTCCTATGTTTTTAATATTTAGCCATTATATCTTAAAGAATTGTGACTTATACAACAGTGTTACACTATGGAACAGTATAATTTTATTTTACTTAGAATATGTGAAAAAATGTAACACCTTTAAAGTTTTCTCTTTTTCAGTTCGGAAACAATTATTGCTCTATCTTCGCCATTGTAGTTTTTCTTAAGCCATAGCAGATAAGAGTCAGGTACTTCACTATAGAGCATACCCTTGTATTTTCCAAAGCTAACTTGTTTAGAAGAATTTGTTTTAGGCAGCTTTTTTTGTGTAATAACAGCATCTATATTTAACGAAGATATAAGCTTTTTAAACTCTGTAAATGTAATTCTTTTTTGAATAGAAAAAGTAAAACTGTTAAAATAAAAATATCCATGTCGCACAAGAACAAACTTTTGCAGTTCTTGAATTTGTACAACACTGAGTTGCTCTAAGTTTTTTACAAAGACACTAAAAGAGTTTGAATACTCCGTAAATACAAGCTCAATTTTTTTCACTAAAGTATCTCTCTTATACCTTTTGCATTTGGAGCAGAGAGTACACCCTCTTGTTCTAACTGTTCAACAACCCTTGCAGAACGGTTGTATCCTATCTGCAATTTTCTTTGTAAGTAAGAGATAGAAGTTTTTCTGTCTGTAAGCACAACACTTTTTGCCTCTTCATACAGTGGATCTAGCTCTTCGTATGATTCATTTGATGATGAAGCACCACCTTCACTCTCTTCAACTAAAAAGCTTTTATCGTAATTTGCTTCTCTTTGAGACTTAATAAATTCAACAATATTTTCTATCTCCTCTTCGGTTGCCCATGGAGCGTGCAGGCGCACAAGACCAGTTGCACCTGGAGGAGTAAAAAGCATATCTCCACGTCCCAAAAGTGACTCTGCCCCCATTTGATCTAAAATAATTTTAGAATCAATCTTCTGTCCTACTCTGTAAGATATTCTTGATGGAAGATTTGCTTTAATGAGACCAGTTACAACATCCACAGATGGGCGTTGCGTTGCTACAATAAGGTGAATACCACACGCACGAGATTTTTGAGCAAGACGCGCAATTGAAATCTCTACATCCTTACCACTTGTCATCATCAAATCAGCAAGTTCATCTATGATAACAACGATGTAAGGAAAATGCTCACCACCTATTTTTTTAATTTTTTCATTATAGTTCTCAATATTTTTTGTACGACTTTCTGCCATAAGTTCATAACGGCGTTCCATCTCCGCTACCATATTATTAAGAGCAGCTATTGCCTGCTTTGGCTTTGTAATAACAGGTGTAAGCAAATGCGGAATGTCATTGTAAATGGAAAACTCAAGCATCTTTGGATCTATCATAAGTAAACGCAACTGGTCTGGAGAGTTTTTATAGAGCAATGAGAGAATCATTGCGTTTATACCCACACTTTTACCACTTCCTGTTGTTCCAGCTATAAGCAAATGAGGAAGCTTTTTCAGGTCTGTTACAAAAGGTTTTCCAACAATATCTTTTCCAAGTGCAATAGTAAGTGGTGAGGAGGAGTCTTTAAAGAGTTTATCATCAAGTAATTCTCTTAAATAAATAGTATCTACTGTCTCATTTGGTATCTCAATTCCTACAACATTTTTACCGGGAATTGGTGCTTGAATACGAATGGTCTCTGCAGAGAGTGCCATTGCTAAATCATCTTGTAGATTTAGAATCTTACTCACTTTTACATTCGCTGCAGGTTTAAACTCAAATGTAGAAACAACAGGTCCAGCATAAGTTCGTACAACATCTCCATCTATTTTAAAATGTGCAAGTTTATCTATAAGATAGCGTATTTTATCATCAAGTTCACTCTCATCAATCGTATGCTTGCTCACTTTTGGTTTTTGTAAAAAATCAATAGAAGGGAGTTTAAAATTCTTAGGCTTTGCAACTTTTCCTTTTTCAATATTTGCCAAAAGCTTTGTGTTCTCTTCGAGTTCATCGACAATAACAGTCGCTTTTTTCTCTTTAACTTCTGTTGCAATATCAAGAATATTTTTCTTTTTTTCTTCTTTGTTCTCTTCATGACGAAGATATGCAGGTTTATCTATCTCCTCTTCTAAAACAATTTCAGTGTCAATTACTGGCGTTATATTTTGAAGATTTTCCTCTTCTTTCTTTTGTGCTTTATCTTCTATTTCAATAGCTTCTTCTTGTTTTAATGCTGCTCTTTTCTTCTTTTTTATCTCTTTTTTAGGCTCTTCTTCTTTTTCAGATGAAAAATCTATTTTTGAAGTTTTATTTTTCACTAAAGAGAGTACAAGGGATAGAATTTGAGATGAGTTTTTATCTGCTAAAATTATGATAGAAACTGCAGTAATAATAAACCAAAAAACCCATAAACCAAAAACACCAATATAAGGAGATAAAAAATCAACAAAATCAGCCCCAAATTTCCCTCGAAAAGCTCCATGTACCAGAAGAGATTGTGCAAGTAAAAATGAGTATAGTAGCAAAAAAGATGCAACAATCAATTCTGCAACTCTAAAGTCAAAACGAGCATTTTTATACGAAAAATATAGAGGTACAAGAAGCATAAAAAGCCAAGCATAAGCAACATAACCAAAATAGAGTTTATTATAAAGTGCGAAAGTTGCACCATAAGAGCCCATTAAACCAGTATCACCAAAAATTGTAGAAAATCCGAAGTAAATAAGTAAACCAAAAAATATAATATAGAGCGTATCTTTCAAAGTAGAGAACCTTTCAAATGAATTATAGACTTCTTAGAAGAAGTCTAAATGAAGTATAGCTAAAAAAAGTATAGCTATTAATTTAAAGATAATTTACCAAGCTAAGTTTTGAAATTTTTCCTACTGTAGAGAGCATTGCTTGATAATTTAAAGTCAATTGTTGCAGTTTTAAAGAAGCTTCTGCTACATCCGTGTCAATAACTGATGAACGGAGTGTCGTCGTACTCACTTCTAAAAGTTGTGTTCGTTGTAAAGATGTATTTAGTGTGTTTGATTGTGCACCAACCTTAGAGTGCATACGCGCAACATGTGACTGCAGATCATCCATTTTCTGAATTGCATTTTCTATTCCAATTGTATTAGGGTTAGCATTTTCTGCATCAGGATAATTTGTATGGTCCGAAACAGAAGTAATTACTTCATCAATTGTCTTAAAAAAATCTGTTTTTGGATCAGAGATTGTAAGTGCATTGTTAGTATTAAATGTCATAACTGATGCATCTTTAGTAAAATTATCACTATTTGAGTCATACAAAGCAATACTTGCTTTTGTAATACTAGATGTTTGATCAGAAAAAGTTATTTTTCCATCATAACTTAATTCTGTTTTTCCCTTTACATTTGACTCTTGTATAGCTTCATCATATTTATCAGCTGTATCTGCCGCTGGTAAAGTATTAGTTACCGCCATATTTACTGTGTCCATCAACTGTTGAAAGGTCATTTCATCTGCATCTACTGCTTTTCTTCCATTTGGATCCATATCATATATATGGTACTTAGTAGTTCCACCATCTGGAGTAAAATAAGATCCATTTTTATTAGAATCATTTGGATCATTTTTATCTAAATGAACTTCAAAGCTATAATCATTTCCCCCAATATCTTTTCCACTCAAATTAAAAACAGTACCATCAAGTGTTCCCTCACCCCGAGTTAAATCAGCAACCTCTGAAATTTTTGTAGATGGAGAAGCAAAAGCATTATCTGCTTTTAAAACCTGAGTTACATTTGATGAAAGTTTCGCACCATCTTGAGAAAATTGTGTTCTATCATAAACAATACCCTCTATCTTATCTGCTGCACCTGATGCTGGTTTCAACCCTGATTTTATAAATTCATGCACAAATAGATGATTCGTATCTCCATCATTATCATCTTTTACTTTATCGTAATCACTCTCTCCACTATTTAAATCATCAATATCATCAACATTCGCCCTACCTGTATCATTAAAATCAACAGCACCGACCATATGAAAATCAAGTTTACTTGAACCATTTTGTTTATCTTGTACAACTATCTCTCCATTAGAGTTCAATGTTACATTCACCAAATCTAAATTTCCACTATTTCCATATTCTTTGCCTATATCAGTTAACAAATCACTCACCTTAGCAGTGTCATCAAGTTCTAGTTTCTTTTTAAAAGCAGTTCCATCACTTTTTATACCTCTGATATAAAAATAATTTTTATTTACTGTAGTTTTATCATTATCAATATCACCCATAAGATCTCGAATACTACTATCTGTTGTGATTACCCCATCGTCAATTAAATTATTGTTAATGACATTAGATGTAATCTCTCTTTTAGTATTATGCTCTTCTCCTAAAAAAAGTTCTGATCCCGTTAAGTTATACTGCTGTTGATTGTTTGAACCTAAAAAGGCATTCATAGACTTATCATTACCGTGATACTTTCCATTATCATCAATAGGTTTAACATTTACAGAAGAGCCTGAAAAAAGATACTGTCCATTGATGGAAGTATTGGCTAAAGATTTAAGGTTCTTTTTTATTCCTTTTAACTCCTCAGCAATAGCATCTTGAGAAATATCATCACTAGCTCCATTGGCAGCTTGGAGTAAAAGGGTTCTCATTCTATTCATAGAAGTTTCAAATTCATTGAGTACAACATCAGATTGATTTGAAACTTTGTAACCACTCTCTGTGCTCTTTTTCACTTGTCCCAGCGTTGTCATTTCATTATCAAGACGCATTGTCTGTGTAAAAGTAGCAACATCATCTTTTGCATATTGAATTTTCAATCCAGATGCTATTTGTTTATTAACATCGAAAAGTTCATTATTAATTTTTGAATTATTTGTACCGTATAAACTGTGGTAATACATACTTGATGTTACACGCATGATATACCTCCATATAATATATTTACTCTTTTGGCTAATTATAGCAATAAAAGTTCCACTTACAAGCCAAATCGGCATAAAGTTATTTACTTTTAAGTAAAAAATCACTATTATTTCACTTCAAAGATAAAATGCCAGAGTGATGGAACGGTATACATAGCGGATTCAAAATCCGCCGCCTCGCGGCTTAGGGGTTCAAATCCCCTCTCTGGTACCATCTTTTAACAAATACAAATCCTCAAATTGAGAGATTGTCATGCATATAAAAACAATTCTTTTACTCCTATTTATCTCTTCCTTTTTATATTCACAAAATATTTTAAAAAATGAATATTATATTAAAAATGATTTCGTAATGCTCTCAGATGTAGTGCATAGTGCTAAAACAAATGATAAAAAGCTTTTTTCACTTGAAACAGATAGGCATACAATTAGAGTCAAAACAAGAGAGCTTGTTAAATTATTAAAAAAAAATGGATATAGCGGATATGTCTCAAAACATAGGGGATATATTCAATTTACCAAACGCAGTCCCATCAATAGAAAAAAAATCATTACAAAAATTAGAAAACTTTACAAAACAAAATATAACTCTATTACAATTAAAAACATATCTGTGCAACCAAATGTATATTTGGAAAAACTTCCTTCATCCTATACGGTTCATTTTGAAGAAAAATCTTATCTCTCTAATAAAGGCGTACTTTATATTAAAACACAAGAAAGAAGAAAAATATTTTTTCATTATCTTGTGAATGCAAAAGTTGGTATTTACCAAGCAAAAAGAGATATAAGGAAAGGTACTCATTTAGAAAATAGAAATTGTCAAAAAAAGAGTATAATGTTAGATAAATTTTGGGCTATGCCCGTGCAAGATATAAACAAACATCAATACCAGAGTAAATATAACATTAGAGCTGGGCGTACAATTACAATGCGTAATGTAACAGGTCTTGATTTAGTGAGACGCGGCTCGCGAATCAATGTTTTTATGGGTGATGAAAATATGCAAATTTCTTTTTTGGCAAAAGCTCTACAAAACGGAGAGTTAGGAGAGACTATAAATGTCCTTAACAGAGAAGGAAGAAAAATAAAAGTTGTTGTAACTGGTAAAAACAGAGCAGAGGTAAGATGAAAAAAAGAAAAATTGTAGTGGCTGTTAGTGGCGCAAGTGGTGTCAATATAGGCATAAAAGTTTTAGAACTACTTCCCTCTTCTGTTGAAAAGCATTTTGTGATGTCACAAAATGCAAAAACTGTACTTGATAAAGAGATGAAAAATGTTTATGTTCATGACAATGAAGATATTTCAGCCTCTATAGCTTCGGGCTCTTTTGGAGTTGATGCTATGATAATAGTACCTTGTTCTATGAATACTTTAGCAAAAATTTCCTGTGGCATTGCAGATAATCTTACAACTCGTTGTGCAGCGGTAATGATAAAAGAGCAAAAAAAGCTCATTCTTGCACCTCGTGAGATGCCTTTTTCCCCAATAGCACTTGAAAATATGCATAAACTCTCTTCTCTTGGAATTATCATTGCACCCCCTGTAATGGCGTATTATTCCGAGCAACAGACGCTTGATGAAATGGAAAATTTTGTTATTGGAAAGTGGTTTGATTTGCTTGGAATTGAAAATAGTTTATATAAAAGGTGGCAGAGTGAAGAGTTGTAAAATTGCACTATATCCGGGGACATTTGACCCTATTACAAATGGACATTTTGACATTATTGAACGTGCAGGAAAACTTTTTGATGAGGTTATAGTTGCAATAGCTGAGTCAAAAGATAAAAATCCTATGTTTGATCTTGATGATAGAATCCAGATGGCACGCTTAGCAACTATGAAACTTGATAATGTTCGCGTAGTTGGTTTTAACAATCTCACAATAGAACTCGCACATGAACATGATGCTGGTGTCCTTATTCGCGGGCTTCGTGCGGTAAGTGATTTTGAATATGAACTCCAACTTGGTTACCTTAATAACTCTCTTGATGATACAATTGAGACAGTTTACCTCATGCCAACACTCAAACATGCCTTTGTAAGTTCCTCCATTGTGCGAAATTTACTAAAATTCAATGGAAAAATAGAACATCTTCTTCCTGCAGAGATTCAAGATATGGTTATTCGGACAAGTCAATGTACATTGCTATAGAAGGCATAGATACTGCGGGAAAAAGCACGCAAATAGCAGCACTTGCAAAGCACTTTACAAACGCAGTCATTACAAAAGAACCAGGTGGCACGGCCATAGGCAAAGAGATTCGAGAGATGGTACTCAGTGCCAAAACAAAAAGTAAAAGAGCGGAATTTTTACTCTTTTTAGCAGATCGTGCAGAGCATGTAGCAGAAGTAATCGAGCCAAATCTCGACAAGATGATAATCTCAGACAGAAGTGCGGTGAGCGGTGTTGCTTACGCTCTTATTCAAGGTGACATCGACAAAAAAAGCCTTGTAGAACTTAACAATTTTGCTACAAAGAGTATCTATCCACAAAAGGTCTTCTTACTGCGTTTGACAAAAGAGGAGCTTGAATTTAGACTCTCACAAAAAGAGCTTGACGGCATTGAGCTTCGTGGAAGTAAGTATCTTTTAGCTATTCAAGAGGCAATTATAGAGGCAACAAAGCTTCTGGGACTTGAACTTGTAGAGATCGATGCAACCAAGAGCATAGAGGCTATAACACTAGACATACTAAATAATATTAAAGACTAAAAGGAAAGAAACAGACATGATAAAATCACTCCGTGGAATGAATGACATACTAGAAGAGAATGAGTATAAAAGATTTACATATTTTTTACAAGTTGCTACTGCTGTAGCACAAAGATATGGTTTTCACTACATTGAAACACCTCTTTTAGAAGAGACAGCACTCTTTAAACGCAGCGTTGGCGAGAGTAGTGACATTGTTGGAAAAGAGATGTACCAGTTTATAGATAAAGGTGAAAATGATGTCTGTCTGCGCCCAGAGGGAACTGCAGGTGTGGTTCGTGCTTTTATACAAAAAAAGCTTGACCGTGCAGGTGGTACACACCGCTTTTTCTACTATGGACCTATGTTTCGCTACGAGCGACCACAAAAAGGACGTCTAAGAGAGTTTCATCAGTTTGGTGTAGAGAGTTTTGGGCTTGATAGCGTTTATGAAGATGCTGCGATGATTATGATGGTTGCGGACATTTTAAATGAGCTTGGCGTTGGTTACAGACTCCAACTAAACTCTTTGGGTGATCAAAACTGTATGCCACAGTATCGTGACAGTCTTGTGAGTTTCATTGAGAGTGTTGAAGAGGAGATCTGTGAAGATTGTAAACGCAGAAAAGAGACGAACCCTATTCGTGTGCTTGATTGTAAAAATGAGAAGTGTCAAGCACTCTATGAAAATGCACCAAAACTCATCAATGCACTTTGTGATGGGTGTGAAAGTGACTTCAACAAACTCAAAAAGATCCTTGATGCAAATAACATCGCCTATGAGATAGATACAAACCTTGTCCGTGGACTTGATTACTACTCAAAGACTGCGTTTGAGTTTGTCAGTGACAACATCGGCTCTCAAAGCGCTATAGCAGGTGGTGGAAGGTATGACAGACTTGTAGAATTTCTTGATGGTCGCCCTACTCCTGCTGTTGGTTTTGCTATGGGCATCGAGCGTCTTATTGAGCTTATAGAGATGCCACAAGAAAAACGCAGCGGCTATTATCTTGGTGCTATGGACGATGAGGCGGTTGATCTCATAATCACTACAACACAAAAAAAACGTAAATCTGACAAAGCAACGTGTGAATACCGTGCAAGAAATCTCAAAGCACACCTCAAAAACGCAGACAAAGCAAATGCAAGATACTGCTGTATCATCGGTTCAAATGAACTTGAAAATGGTACGATTTGGGTAAAAGATTTAGAAGAAAAAAGAGAAGAAACAGTTAAACTCAAAGATTTCTAAAGGTCATACAAGTGAATAATTTTGGTTTAAATATCTGGGCAAATAAAAATTTTATTATAGAAGATGGTGAGATAAAACTCAACTATAAATCTATGCCTTCTATTTTAAATATAACAAAAGAGATACGCGAAAATGATGTAAAAGGTCCTATTATTTTACGTTTTCCACATCTAATAAACAAGCAGATACAGACTCTCTACAACTACTTTGAAAAAGCAATAGAAGAAAATTCTTATCAGGGAAAATTTAATGCTGTTTTTCCTCTCAAAGTAAACCAATTTCCAGCTGTTGTAGATGCAATAAGCAAACAAGGTCAAAAGTTTAACTATGGACTTGAAGCAGGAAGTAAAGCAGAACTCATCATTGCTATGAGTGAAACTTCTCATAACGCAAACATTACAGTAAATGGTTTTAAAGACGAAGAGATGGTTACACTCAGTTTTATTGCAGCACAAAGTGGACACAATATTACTGTTACTATTGAAGGACTTAACGAGTTAGAGACCATAATTAATGTTGCCTCAAAACATCATTTAAAAGTTCCAAATATCGGCATACGCGTAAGACTGCATAGTGCGGGCAGTGGTAGCTGGGCAAAAAGCGGTGGAATGGATGCAAAATTTGGACTCACTTCTACAGAGATTATAGAGGCTATAAGTCTGCTCAAAAGTGCGAATCTTTTAGATAAACTCACTATGATTCACTTTCATATTGGCTCACAGATGGCAGATATTGCACCCATTAAAAAAGCGCTGCGTGAAGCGGGAAATATCTATGCAGAGCTTAAGAAAATGGGAGCAGTTTCACTCTCAAGTATAAATATAGGAGGAGGACTTGCAGTTGAGTATGAGCAACACACCAAATCAGACACAAGAAACTACTCCATAGATGAGTTTTCAAGTTCTGTTGTTTTTCTGCTTGGTGAAATTATGGATGCAAAAAATGTAGCACATCCAGATATATTTACAGAATCAGGGCGTTTTGTGGTGGCTTCACATGCGCTGCTTATCACCCCTGTACTAGAGCTTTTTTCACAAGATTACCAAGAGCAGTTGCTTAACTTTAAAGAGGAAAATCCGCCACTTATTGAAGAGCTCATTGAACTCAACCGTCTTTTAAACAATGCAAACTGTATAGAGTATCTCCACGATGCACTTGACCATATGGAGTCACTTTTTACACTCTTTGATTTAGGTTATATTGACCTACAAGACCGTTCAAACGCAGAGATACTCGTCCACAATATCATTAAAAAAGCACTCTATTTAAAATCTTCAAATCCTACAAATGAGCTTGAAGCACTGCAAACAAAGCTCCAAGAACGCTACCTTATAAACGCCTCTATTTTTCAAAGTCTGCCCGATTATTGGGGACTAGGACAACATTTTCCAGTAATGCCAATTCATCATCTCAACACTACGCCACTTCGTGCTGCTTCTTTGTGGGACATAACTTGTGATAGTGATGGAGAGATTGGCTTTAATCCTGAGAAGCCTCTCTATCTTCACGATGTAAACCTTGATGAAGAGGAGTATTTTCTTGGATTTTTTAATGTCGGCGCTTACCAAGAGACCTTAGGTATGAATCACAATCTTTTTACCCATCCAAATGAATATACCATCATCATTAATGATACAGATTATGAAATATCAAACGCAGTCGAATCAAAAAATATTTTACAAATCCTAGAATCTATTGGCTATGACGGCAATAATATTGTAACAAAACTTAATTCAGAACTTGAAAATAGTGAATTTATTGCAGAAAAAGAAAAAAGTGATACACTTGCGATATTAAAAAAACTTTTAAGTCAAAATGGCTATTTAAGAACTACAAACTAAAGGATAAAAATGGGTGTTTTTGCAAATATTAGAGAAGACTTTGCCAACGCTTATAAAAATGATCCAGCACTCAATTCTAGACTTGATTTTATATTTAACTATCCTGGTGTTTGGGCTGTTGCATGGTATAGAGTAGCACATAAACTTTATACTTCTAACTTCAAAAGAACAGCAAGAATCATTATGGGCATAAACCAAATTCTTACAAATATTGACATCCATCCTGCTGCAGTTATTGGTAGTCGTGTTTTTATTGACCATGGTGTCGGTGTTGTCATTGGAGAAACAGCCATTGTAGAAGATGATGTGCTCATTTATCAGGGAGTTACTCTTGGTGGTGTTTCACTCATACACGGCAAACGCCATCCTACAATCAGAAAAGGCGCAGTTATTGGTGCTGGAGCAAAAATACTTGGCAATATTGAAATTGGAGAGTATGCAAAAGTTGGCGCAAACTCTGTTGTTGTTAAAGCCGTTCCAGATTGTTCTACTGCTATTGGTATTCCTGCGCATATCATCGAAAAAGGAAGATGTAAAGACCCTTTTATGCACAATATGCTTCCTGATATTAATAAAGAGATGTTTGAATATATGCTAAAAAGGGTTGCTGTACTTGAGCATATTCTTATCAAAGATCACCATGAGTTACTCGATCAAGATTTAGAACTTGAAAATATCTACGAATCTTTCATAAAATCTATGAAAAGTTAATCTCTCTAAACTTATCTATACAATAGTTTTAGTATAATTCCTTTAATATTTCGCTTAAAGGGTTTTTATGCTAACAAAACGCATCAATACACTATCTGAATCAATTACAATCGCTGTTTCTGCACTTGCACAAGAGCTAAAAGATGAAGGAAAAGACATCTTAAGCTTTTCTGCTGGTGAACCAGACTTTGATACACCTCAAGTTATTAAAGATGCGGCAATAACCGCCATTAATGATGGTTTTACAAAATATACTGCTGTTGATGGAATTCCTGCACTTAAAGCTGCAGTTGCAAACAAACTCAAACGAGACAATAATCTTGAATATACACCAAAGCAAATTATAGTTAGTAATGGTGCAAAACACTCTTTGTTTAATCTTTTTTCAGCAACTATTGAAGATGGTGCGGAGGTTATTATTCCTGCACCTTACTGGGTTACGTATCCTGAACTTGTAAAATATTGTGGTGGAAAAGTTGTAGAGATCCAAACAAGTGATGAGACTGCGTTTAAAATCACACCTGAACAACTCAAAGATGCAATTACACCAAAAACTAAGATGTTAGTACTTACTACGCCATCAAATCCTACTGGTGCAATTTATTCAAAAGAAGAACTGGCTGCGCTTGGAGAAGTTTTAAAAGGTACAGACATCATTGTTGCTAGTGATGAGATGTATGAAAAACTTACTTATGATGGTGAATTTACCTCTGCTGCTGCAATTAGTGAAGATATGTTTAAACGAACTGTTACTATTAATGGTCTTAGTAAATCTGTTGCAATGACAGGTTGGAGATTTGGATATATGGCAGCTTACGATACGGAGCTTATTCAAGCAACGAAAAAACTACAGTCTCAAAGTACATCAAACATCTCTTCTATTACACAATATGCTGCTATTGCTGGTCTTAATGGTTCTGCCGATGAAGATGTGGCGATGATGAGAAAAGAGTTTATAAAACGCCGTGATGAAGCGGTAGAACTTTTCAATGCTGTAGAGGGTCTTAGTGTTTTAAAACCAGATGGTGCATTTTATCTCTTTGTAAATATTCAAGAAGTAAGCAATGATTCACTTAACTTTGCAAAAGATTTACTTGCAAGTAAAGGTGTTGCAGTTGTTCCTGGCGTTGGTTTTGGAAGTGAAGGCTACTTTAGATTTAGTTTTGCGACAGGCATGACAACTATAAGAGAAGGAATAAAAAGAATAGCTGAGTTCACTGAAGAACTCAAAAATAAGTAGGTTTTAAAACCTACTTTAACGCTAATAAAGCTTCTATAACTGCATCAATATTTTCAAGTGGAATATGCACCTTCCACTCTGGTTCATTAGAATTTCCCGCTAAAGAGATACCTACACTTGCTACAGAACCACTCCCTGCCCCATAAGGCTCTTCAATTTTTGTTACAGAAATAACACCGTTTTTTGTACCGTTTAATGGAATTGTTTTTGACATCCCTCACTCCTTCTAGTTTTATTTAACAAGTTTAGCAAGTTTTGCCTGAAGTTTAAGCCACTGTCTATGTCCCATCAAAGGAAAACCTGCATAAGTCTTACCTGGTTCTTTTATGGAACTTGTAATACCACTACGCGCTGCAAAGGTAGAAAATGGTGCAACTTCTAAATGTCCAGCAGCTGCAGCTTGACCACCCATGACAACATTGCGTCCAAGTTTTGTAGAACCTGCAAGACCAGATTGAGAAACCATTACGCTATATTCTCCTATCTCACAGTTATGCCCAATTTGGACAAGATTGTCGATACGTGTACCTTTTTTAATAAGTGTTGCACCAAATACAGCACGGTCAATGCTCGTGTTACTGCCAATTTCGACATCATCTTCAACAACTACATTTCCATTTTGATAAATCTTTTTATGTTCGCCCATATTGTTGGTAGCAAATCCAAAACCATCAGAACCAATAACGCTGTTTGCATGAATAATACACTCATTTCCAATTTTACAGTCTCTATAAACAGTAACACTTGGATATAAAATAGTATTGTCACCAATAACAGCTTCAGTACCTACATAAACATGTGCCAAAATTGTACAATTTTCACCAATCACTGCACCGTTTGCTATTTCAGCTTTAGCAGATACCTTAGAGCCTTTACCAATGATGGCTACAGGTAAATTTTCATCTTCAATAACAGGAGCAAAATATTTTGACAAAATTGCCATAGACCAGTAAGGATTTGCAACAACAAGCGCCAAAGAGTCAGAAGGAACTTCATTCTTTACATCTTCAGAGACAATTACGGCTGCTGCGTTTGTCTCTTTTATATCTTTAACATATTTTGCATTAGAGACAAAAGAGAGTTCATTTTTTTTTGCATCTTTTAAGGTATTCATACCTATAATCTCTATATCAGAGCCTTGAAATTCTGCGCCAATTATGGAAGCTATTTCACTTAATTTCATTTTATTATCTCTCAAGTGCAACAGCACCGCTGCGCACTATCTCTTTTGGATTGTAGCGTTTTACTGCACAAAGAAAATTATCAATGCGTTTTGGTTCATCTGAAACCATTGCAATAACTACATTTTCACCAACATTTACAATTTTTCCATTGTATGCTTCACAGATGGTATTAATATCGCTCAAATTTTCACTGATTGGAAACTTAATAAGTGCCATCTCTTTTTCAACCATATCTTCATGTTCATACACACGTAAAACAGGAATAAGTTTATGCAACTGTTTAGTAATTTGCTCAATTACACGCACACTTCCTGAAGTAACAATTGTCAAACGAGAGTATTTACTCTCAGGAATTGGTGCAACAGTAAGTGAAGTAATATTATAACCACGACCGGAAAACAGATCAGTAATACGAGACAAAACACTTGCCTCATTAACAACGATAACCGAAACTACTCTTCTTGCATTGTTGTCATTCATTATTTACTCTCCTTTTTCTCTAATAACATCATATTAAATAGACTTCCACCTGATGGAACCATAGGCATTACATTCTCAAATCGTTCCACTTTTACCTCTATAAACGCAACAACATCTTTTTTAATTGCATCTTGAAGCGCCGCGTCAAACTCCTCTTTTGTAGTAACTCTGTATCCAATTCCACCAAATGCTTCTGCAAGTTTTACAAAGTTTGGCTGTACTGACAAATCTGTCTCAGAGTGGCGCTTGTCATAGAAAAGTGTCTGCCATTGACGCACCATTCCAAGAAAATTATTGTTTAAAATGATGTTAATAACAGGCAGTTTTTTCTCAACTGCAGTCATAAGTTCTTGACAATTCATAAGGATTGAGCCATCACCAGTAAAGTTTATACTCGTTTTTTCAGGAGCTGCCGCTTTTACACCAATTGCTGCTGGAAAACCAAAACCCATTGTTCCAAGTCCACCAGAACTAATAAACTGACGCGGTCTGCTAAATGGATAAAACTGCGCTGTCCACATTTGATGTTGTCCAACATCTGTAGAGATATTTGCATCGTCACCAAGCAACTCACCAACACGCTCAATAACCCATTGAGGCTTAAGTCTCTCACTGTCTTCATAGTAAGTGAGTGGATGTAACTCATTAAAATTAATAATAGTCTCTCTCCACTGCTCATAATTTTGTGCATCAATCACTGAAGATTGCGCAAGCATATCATTTACAACATTTTTGATATCTCCAACAATTGGAAAGTTTGCATTTACAAGTTTAGAGATACTAGCAGGATCTATATCTACATGAATAACTGTAGCATTTTTTGCAAATTCCGAGAGTTTCCCAGTTACACGGTCATCAAATCTAGCACCTAAAGCAATGACCATATCAGTCTCACTCATCGCCATATTTGCCGCGTAAGAACCATGCATACCAAGCATACCAATAAGTAGCGCATCATCATGGACAAGTGTTCCACGCGCCATAAATGTCTCAACTGCAGGAATACCGGTTTTATGTACTAGTTCACGCACTTCGTCTGCTGCGTTTGAATTAATAATACCACCACCAAGATAAAAAACAGGACGCTTAGAGTTTGCTATTGCCTGTATCGCTTTTTTAATTTGGCGAGGATTTCCTTTTGTATGTGGTTTATAAGTCTCTAAATCAAGCTTAATGTCATAATTATACTCTGCAATCTGTGCTGTAACATCTTTTGGAATATCAACATGAACAGGACCAGGACGACCACTTCTTGCAATATAAAATGCCTCTTTTAAAATGCGTGGAAGATCTGCTGCATCTGTTACAAGATAGTTGTGTTTTGTACATGAACGACTTATACCAACAGCATCAATCTCTTGAAATGCATCAGTACCGATAAGGCTCATAGGAACTTGTCCCGAGATAACAACTAAAGGAATAGAGTCCATATAAGCATCTGCTAAACCTGTAACTGCGTTTGTAAACCCAGGACCACTTGTAATCATAGCAACACCGACTTTTGCACTGACTTTTGCGTAACCCTCAGCAGCATGAACTGCTGCTTGCTCATGACGAGTTAAAATATGACGAAATTTATCTTGTTTGTAAATTGCATCATATACATTCATAATTGCCCCACCAGGGTAGCCAAATACTGTATCTACACCCTCAGCAATTAACGCTTCAATGACCATCTGTGCACCACTAATTTGCATGAAAAGTCTCCTAGAAATATTATATTTTAAAAATTGCCAGATTTTACTCAAAAAGAGCTATATTTGAGGTTAAAATTTCAGTCTAAAATTGAATTTACTATCATAGAAGGTCTCCACATGGCCAAAGAGCCTTTTGTTAGGAGTTCGGAATTTAATTTTGAAGTGGGGTATTTCTCCTTAAACGCAGTGAAAAAGCTCTCTATCTGCTCTTGCAAACCAAAATTTAAAATGTAATTTTTAATGCCATTTTCAAGTTCTGCCTGTGACTCTCCAGCTTGCAGAGCATTTTCCAACTGTACTATGTATGTCCATGCAAAAATAGTCGCCAAAGATCTATATTTGGAACTTATATTTATATACTTTGCCAAACTCTTTTGCACACTATGAGCATCTCCAAGAGCAGCAAAAGTGTTTGCCTTTTGTAGGTCTGTATTCCACTTTTCATGCAGCTCCTTTCCCTCATTGCTAAGAAGTAACTCTTCTGCTATAGCCATCATATTGTAGGCTGTTGTAATGTCATCATTCTCAATGGTATTGAAAAATTTCTGCTTGGATACAAGCTCTTTCATAAGTATTTGTGCTTCTTCTTTGAAGTCTGTAAAGTCCGTTAAAATTCTCAAAATTTTAATAGCCGAATGGGTATCACCCTCTTGCAAAAATTTATTTGCCTTTATATAAAGTGTATCAGCATACTTCATCAAAGCGTCATACTCGGGAAACTCTTTTAAAAAAGGGTTATGTTTAATAAGTTCAAAACAGACCTTGAAGTCTTTTTGTCCTATTGCCACACGAAAACGCTTGTATATTTCCCCTTTGCTCATCACTTCTTGAATAAACTTTGTCTTCTCAGTTATTCCTCTATAGGGAGTTAAAAGTTCTTGTGCTTTTGCCATACTTTTTTGGTCAAGCGCATATTTTTGTGCAGTAATAAGACTCTTTTTCCACCTATTTTCTAAGGCTTTATATATTTTTGACTCTTTATAAATAGGATATGTATTTACCAAGTTATATGCAACAGTCAGCTTTCCCTCTTGTGCACTCTGTTTAAATTTATCAAAATGTTCATAATCTTTAAATAGTTTTTGAATTATTCTATTTTTTACAGGTATATTTTGAAAACTTTTTACAAGAGCGTGAGCAGTTTTCTTATCTCCATTTTCAAGCAATATTTTTGCTTTTTCAAAGCTATGTTTCCAAAAATTTGAAACCAATCCAGCAATTTTTGTAAATTGCAATACCGGATTTTTTTCAATTTCAAGATGAATAGCTTCAAAATTTTTCACTTTTAAAAGTGCTTTGAGTTTTTCTTGCCCCTCATAAATATCATAACGAGTTACAAAACCATCTTCAGTGCCTATTATTAGATGTTTGCTCTGCGTGTCAAACTCTAATGCCGTAACCATAGAAGAGATCTTAATATATTTTTCGGAGAGTTGCTGATATGTATCTAACTGATAAAGTAAAATATAGCCCAGTTCTGTTGCTAAAAAGAGAAGATTCTCCTCTGTTGCAACACAAATTTGTGTTACATCATCATGCACACCCTTTAGTTTGTGTATGATTTTATTGGTATGAATATCCCAGACAATTGCAGAAGATTTTTTATCTATACTTAGAAGCTCATTTTGTGAAAGAAATTCTAATTTCACTACAGGTGCAGAGTGCCCGGTAAATTTCTCTACAGGTGTCATCGTAACAAGATTAAAAAGAGAGACTTTTCTGTCATAGCTTGCAACTGCTACCCAGTTTGCATTTTGAGAAAAGGCTATGTCATTTATGGTGTCGGTATGCATAGGAAGTGTAAAAACGAGCTTACCACTTTTGGTATCTATTGCAAAAGTTTTCCCATCATCTCCACATGAAAACATAAAACGAGAAAGAGGATCTATACCAACACACGAAACCTCTCCGTGGTGTCTTTTAACCATACCCAACACTTTTTTTGTCTCAGCACTATAGAGTAAAGACTCCCTTGCATTTGCAGAGAGTGTTGCAAAATACTTGCTATCACGACTATAGTCTACAACTTGTGTTTTGTAGTGTTGATGTGTAATTCCAACTTTAAAACCATTGATAAGTTCAAGTGTCTCTACATTTAAAATACGTACCACACTATCAGCATTAATAGCTGCCAAAGTATTGTTGTCGAGTATTTTTAATAAAATAACTGGCTTAGATACAGTTTGGCTGTTTACAACTTTCATATCTCTAGTGCTCTCTTAAGTATCCCTCAGATTTAAGAGCTCTTCGTATCTCTTCTTGATGCTCTTTTCCTTTTGTCTCCATATGTACAGTCACATTTGCATCCCCATAATCAAGAGAGATAGATGTTCTGTCATACGCAATGTGAACAATGTTTGCGTTTAGCTCTTGAAGTATCTCCGTAAAACGCATTAAAGAGCCCGGCTTGTCAATAAGTGTGACCGTAACTTTCATCTTACGATGCGATTTCAAAAGACCTTTCTCGATGATAACTGACAGCAGTGTGACATCCATATTTCCGCCACTAAGCACCACAGCTACATTTTTTCCTTTTAAATGCTCTAACTTATGATGCAGCAATGCAGCCACACCAACAGCACCAGCACCCTCAACAACAAGCTTTTGCTTCTCTAAAAGATACAAAATGCCACTCGCTATCTCTTCATCATCTACACCTATCATCTCATCAACACATTCAAGTGCCGTTGCAAGTGTCATAGGGGAAGTGTCACGCACTGCTATGCCATCGGCAATGGTGCGAACACTTGTAGTATCTACCGCTTTTTTAAGCTCATATGAGTTCTTAAACGCAGGAGCACCTTTTGCACTTACACCTATTACTTTTGTAGATGGAGAGAGTGCTTTTATGGCACTTGCCATACCGCCTATAAGCCCACCGCCACCAACTGGTATTAAAACAGCGTCAAGCGTTTGGCATTTGTCTAAAATTTCTAATGCAACAGTTCCCTGCCCTGCCATAACCTCTTCATCTTCAAAAGGATGCACAAAAGTAAGATGATTTTTCTCACCATACTCTTTGGCATAAGCATAAGCTTCATCGTAATTTGTGCCTGCTAAAATCACCTCTGCACCGTAGTGTTTCACGCCGTCTATTTTTGTAAGCGGTGTAGACTCGGGCATAACAATGACAGCTTTTGTATCAAACGCAGCGGCAGAGTAGGCAACGCCTTGTGCATGGTTTCCTGCACTTGCAGCTACTACACCAGCTGCTCTTTGTGCATCGCTAAGTGTTGCCAATTTATTGTAAGCCCCACGAAGTTTAAATGCACCGGTAATCTGCAGATTCTCTTTTTTAAGGTAAACATTACACCCTGCCTCTTCGCTCAAATAGGGAGCATACGAAAAAGGAGTGTTTACTGCAACATCTTTGATGCGCTCTTGTGCTGCTTGTATCTTTGTAAGTTCTATCAATGAAACTCCCTAGTAAAGATTTCTATGGTCAACCATAGAGCATTGATTTTGCACAACTTTCATACCGGCATCTTCTGCTTTTTTCGCCGCTTCATTGTTCACTATGCCTTTTTGTGCCCAAAATACTTTCACATCACCACGAGCGATGCATGTATCGGCAATAGCATCAAGTGCAGCAGGCTTTCTAAAAATATCTACCATATCGACCTGATCAGGAATCTCCGCCAAAGATGTGTAAACCTTTTCACCTAAAATAGTATCACCTTTTGGATATACAGGAATGATTTTATACCCATGAGCCTGCAAATATGCAGCAACTCTATGAGAATCTTTTGTCGCATCAGGAGAAAGACCCAAAACTGCAATGGTCTTCACCGTATCAAAAATCTCTTTTACTTCATCCATATTTGAATTTACTGTAGGGAACTCACACTCCATAATTACATCCTTTTGTCAATGATATTTTAATTTTGGTGATTATAGCTAAAAAGAGCTTATGTGAAAATCCAAATATATGCTATGATCCGCTGTAGGAGAGAAAATGAAAGCACTATTTCTTATTTGTCTGTTGTTTGTTTTTGGTACTTGTTCTAATGGGGTGAAACATAGTTTTGCAAATGTTTGGTCTCAACTTGAGTCAGACCCTTATATAAAACTGCCACAAACAGAAGTTTCTTACTTTAAGCTCTCTAAAGATGGGGAAAATATTATTTTAGAAAATGCAATTCGAACGCTAAATGACGACTCTGACTTACTAGAGCCTTTTGAAAAATTAGCACACCCTAATGGCATCTGTTTTAAAGGGGTATGGAAGATAGAAAAAGAAAATCCTTATGGCGGCTACTTTAAAAAAGGGAGTGAGTCACTCATTATTGCAAGGGCTTCAACGGCTATGAGTCATACAAAGAGTAGCAGCACTCGCGCCTTTGGCTTTGCAGGTAAACTTTTTGGTACTATGAACCCTCAGCAAGTAAATGTAACACCAAGTGCAAACTTCTTTCTCATCGATGATTTGGGTGGCACTGACGCTGCGTTTTATAGAGACGTTTCACTGATCAACGAACCATCTGTAAGTATTACCTATGAAGTAGTCAAAAATCTAGCCTATGCAATGAAAGTCTCTTCTTCTTTTTCAGAGGCAAACAAGAACCCTACAATAAGACAACTGTATGAGATTTCTTATATGGGCGAAGATTCAAAAGAGGGTATTTTAACTCCAAAATGGATGAAAATAGAGATCTCAAAATCTAATGTATCAAACGCTAAAGATTTTCGAGATGAGTTGAAAATAGAAGATGGGCAAGAGTTAGTTTTTGACATCTCTGTTTCGAGTGAAATTATCGATGAAAAGAGAGTATGGCAAAAAATTGGAAAGATTATTTTAGACACTTCGGTGGTTTCTGAATCTTGTGACAAACGTTTACATTTTCATCATCCGAAGTTTAGAGATAATTTATAGAATATCTATTTCATATACTTCTGTAAAAACATATTCAACTGATTTGCGAAATGCTCTGCATCTTTTTGCCCAAAAGCTTTTGGTCCTTTGGTGGTTTCTCCCATCTCTCGTATGCTCTCCATCAGGTTTCGCATCGCCAAATATTGTTTGATGTTGTCTTCACTGTAGAGCTCACCTCTGTGGTCTATGGCGTGGGCATTTTTGCTTATGATTCTGTCTGCTAGTGGGATGTCCGCGGTGATGACCAAATCGCCCTCTTCTGCCATTTCTACTATTTTGTGGTCGGCTTCATCCGCTCCGGCTTCTACAATGATGTAGTGGATGTTTGGTGATTTACCTATGTTTATTTTTTTGTTTGCAACTGCGTAGGTCTCTATGGCGTATTTATCTATTTGACGTAAGACTATAGGCTTTAAAAGGTTGGGAAACGCATCTCCGTCTATGTACATTTTTAACATAAAATCTCTCTCATATCTTCCACTCCAAGGGCATAAGCTTTGTCTAAGTCTCTAAAAGAGAAGATTTTAACATCATTTAGCTTTTCATTGCTTAGATAGAGATGGCACAGTTCACTTTTTTTATAATACTGACTCTGCCAAGCAGTATGTATGTTCTTTTTCAGCCATCCAAAAATACTTTTTGGTATATATCTCTGTTTGGGATGGAGGTTTATTCCTATGATGGGCATGTTATATTTTTGCAACTCCTCTACAGGAAAGTTATCTACCACGCCACCATCGACATATATCTTGCCATGCAAAGAAACGGGCTGAAAAAGAGGAGCGATGGAGCACGATGCCAAAACAAGCTCTTTAAGATCCTCTCCTCTGCTGCAATGTAGTGCCGACTCGTCCGCAACATCACACACGCAAACGCTCAGCGGAATTGACAACTCTTCAAACGCAGCTCTGTCTATAAGCTTCTCAATAACCTTTGCAGCATAGTCAATCTTAAAAATGTAACCTTTTCCAAGACTCAGTTTAAATACACGCCGAAACTCTTTGGACTTTAGCACGTTAAATATATCATCGGCACTCCTGCCACACGCTAAAGATGCACCTATAAGCGCGCCAATACTTGTACCACTAATGGCTTTTATGCCTATGTTATGCTCTTGTAAAACCGATATAACCCCTAAATGGTACGCACCACGCGCTGCGCCACCAGAGAGACAAAGTGCTACTTCTTTTGGAAACTCACTCTTTTTCATTTTGATGCTCCTAAAGTTTTGTCAATTTACAACTTGGAGTAATGGTTTGTTTTGATTAAAAATATTTAAAATTTCAATACTATTTTCTTCTAGGTTGACCTCATAATTTATTGTATGCTTTTTATATATTAAATCTCTCATATTTTTATCATTAAAATAAATGGATTGCCTATATTTATAGGGAAAGTTTGGAATATTTTTGATGAGTTTATCTAACTATTTTTGAAAGTTTTTACTAGCGCTGACTTTATCCTTGGCAATATTTTGCAAAGTTACCAAAAAATTTATTTGAAATTTTCTTGAACGAATTATCTTCATATTTATTTTTCAAGTTCTGAAAAAAACTGTTCTATTTCTTTTTCATATTGTTCTTCTGATAACATCTCCATCTTACCACTTTTAACAGCATCTCTAATTTGATGAAGTTCTTTTTTTCTCTCATAAAAATAAGGATCATATTCTAAATTTGTATCTTTTTTTATTATTATGCTGTCACTATGGTTGTTAACATAGTTCATGAAATCACTAACATAATCATCTTGAACCTGAATCGCTATATTTTGCATAATATACTCCAATCTTTAATTAGGTACATTATAACAAAAATTTACTAAATCTTATTTGTCACTTTTCAATAATTATGTTTGAAATTCTTTAAGAAGCCTATAGATATTTTCTTTTGCAGAACCTTCGTTAGCAAGTTGCGATCTTTTAATTCCAGCAAATACATCAAGTTGTAAAACCATCATTGGATTAGTTGAAGAAGTCCATGAAAGAGTTGTTTCAGAGTATGTTAATTGCAAGATTTTGCCAATAACAAACAAATTATTCCTTAAAGCATATTCTCACGCCAACCCTTCCTGCCCCAAACGATAAAGAGCAAAGTCATACTTTAAAGGGTCCTCTGCATCAAAACTTTTTAGCGTCTGTGTCAGTTCAAACGCAGCTTCAAGGTCGTAGGTTTTTCTTTTGAGCAGTCCTAAACGCAACCCTACATTAAAAGTGTGTGTATCGAGTGGAATTATCAAGTCTGCTTTATTTACACCACTCCACAGCCCCATATCTATGTTGTCTTTTCGTACTACCCAGCGTAAAAACATCATCCAGCGTTTGAGTGCCCCTGCTCCCTTGCGTTTAGTCGTTACATTTCCAAGTAAAAAGGTATAGCCTCTTGAGTTGTGTGGGTAGAGTTCTCTGAGTCGGCTTATGAGAGCGTTTAGCCCATCTATTACACTGCGTTTAGGAGTATAATTCTCTACAAAAACATCCTCAAGCGTTGTCACTGCGTTTAGCCTTTTGAGTGCTATAAAAAGAGCGATGATGTCCTCACTCTTTTGAAATCTGTAGTAGTGATTTTGCAACGCTTTTGCTATCTCTTCATCACTTTTTTGCAACAGTGAGAAGTCCAAAGAGTCCAAAAACTTTACTATTTGAGTAACATTTCCATAAGAGAAGAGCGCACAAATAAGTGCGATATTTGCATCATTGTAGCGTTTGGCAACGATGATGGGGTCGAGCTTTTCGCTGCTTACTTCATCGCTTTTGTTGCGTTTGACAACTTCGGCATCAAGTCTTGCTTTTATACTCATGAGAGTCCGAGTTTGTAGAGCTTTTTACGCTCACTTGAACCTGCAATGTTGAGCTGTTTTCTGTACTTTGCAATGGTTCTACGCACCATTTTTACTTTGAATTTTTCTTGAATGAGATCGAGCAGCTTCATATCGCTCAGCGGTTTTTCTCTGCTCTCCTCTTTTATAAGCCCAATCAAAAACTCTTTTATGGCTGCGTTTGAGACATCTTCATCTATGGCTGTGGTGAAGAACTCCTTCATAGCAAGCACACCTCTGTCACACGCTATGTACTTGTTGGCAATGGCGCGTGAAATGGTTGAAGGGTTATGTCCAAACTCATCTGCCAAAGTCTTGAGAGTCAGCGGCATTATCTGTCCGCCTGTAAAGAAGTCGTACTGGTACTCAACTATCATCAGCCCTACTTTGTAGAGCGTTGCTTTTCGCATATCGAGCGCATCTACAAGTGATTTTGCCTCTTTTATCT
>NZ_JALXBK010000097.1 GCF_026991475.1 Sulfurimonas sp.
GAAAAAACCTGTTCCGATGATAAAATCTAAACTTTATGAACTAAATCAAATATTCAATCTTAAATTTTATGAGGAGAAAAATTAGTTAGGTGTTACTGTTAGACACAACTTTTAGGATATGTCTCGAATCAAAAAGAAGATGGCAGAGCTAAAGGTCGATGGTGTGGATGTGACAACTGTGTATGACCGCTCAGGGCTTATTGACGGTGCGGTAGAGACACTTAAAGATACCCTCATTGAGGAGAGTATTATTGTCATCATTGTTATTGGGCTATTTTTACTCCACTTTCGCTCATCGCTCATTGTACTTATCGTTTTACCTTTGACTGTTGGAATGACATTTCTACTGATGAAAATATTTGGTATAGGCTCGAACATCATGAGTCTTGGAGGTATTGCCATTGCCATTGGTGCTATGGTGGATGCTTCCATCGTTATGATAGAAAATGCCCATAAGTCGCTGCATAAGTTTGAACATAAACATGAGAGAATGCCGACAAACGCAGAGCGTATAGAGGTGATTTTAAAATCATCTCAACTTGTAGGGCGTCCTATATTTTTCGCGCTTGCTCTTATCGTGGTTTCATTTTTGCCTATTTTTGCTTTGAGCGGACAAGAGGGTCTGCTTTTTACACCGCTTGCGTTTACCAAAACATTTGCAATGGCAGCTGGAGCACTTCTGAGTATCACACTTGTACCTGTGCTTATGGTTTTCTTTGTAAAAGGGAGAATCATTCCGGAGAATAAAAATCCACTCAACAGATTTTTTATCTGGCTTTATCGTCCTATTATTGTTTATGGACTTAAAGTGAAGTACTTTGTGATTGTACTTGTTTTACTCTCTTTGGGTTATATGTATCCGCTTTACAACAGTTTAAAGTGGGAGTTTATGCCGATGCTCAACGAGCAGACTTTTATGTATATGCCGGTGACTCCTTATGGTATCAGTATAGATCAGGCGAAAGAGCTGACACAAAAAACGGACAAAATCATCAAATCTTTTTCCGAAGTGGAGAATGTTTTTGGCAAAGCAGGACGCGCAGGAACAGCAACTGACCCAGCACCACTTGGTATGCTTGAGACCATCATTACGCTCAAACCAAAATCTGAGTGGCCAAAAGGAATGACCTACGACAAACTCCGTCAAGATATGGAAGATGCCCTGCAGGTTCCAGGTCTGACGAACTCGTGGACATACCCGATTCGTGGGCGTATAGATATGCTTTTAAGTGGTATTCGTACCCCTATTGGAATTAAACTTTACGGAAAAGATGCCCAAGGACTACAAAAGTATGGAAAACTTATAGAAGAGAAGTTACGAGATTATGACAATACTCTCTCAGTATTCGCCGATCAGGCAAGTGCCGGGTATTTTATATATCTTGATTTAAATGAATCTAAAATGCAGCGTTATGGACTCGATAAAAATACTCTGCTTGAGTACACCTCTTTGGCTATTGGAGGATTGAAGGTTTCTACGATGTACAAAGGACTTGAGCGTTACCCTATTGCTTTAAGACTTGAGGGAAGTGAGCGTAGAAGTCTGCAGAGTATTCGAGATATTCAGATAAAAACGAAACTGGGCTTTGTTCCACTGGGTACTTTTGCAAAAGTCTCTTACAAACAGAGTGCTTCGGTCATAAAAAGTGAGATGGCAGCTCCTGTGACATTTATATACATCACGCCAAAAGAGGGCATTATAGCGACTGAATACCAAAAAGGTGCGCAGAAGTTAATAAATGAGATAAAATTTGAACCAGGTTATTACATAGAGTGGGCAGGACAGGCACAGTATTTAAACAGTGCGATGAAAAAAATTGTCTGGATCATACCAGCGGTACTGCTCTTTATTTTGCTGCTTATTTATATGGCGCTGAAAAAAATGATGCCCACACTTATTGTCTTCTTTACACTTCCGTTTGCACTCCTTGGAGGGCTTATTTACATAGATATGCTCAATTTTGCAATGAGCATTGCGGTGGTCGTTGGTTTCTTGGCACTACTTGGTGTTGCTGCTGAGACTGCCATCGTTATGATAGTCTATCTGCAAGAGGCAGTTGATGAGTCTAAAGCGATGCATGGAGAGAAGTTTGATGTGAAGCATTTAAACGATGCTATTTATGATGGGGCAGTGCAGCGTGTGCGTCCAAAACTAATGACGGTCTTTGCCATTATTGCAGGTCTTGCTCCTATTATGTACACACACGGCATAGGGAGTGAAGTGATGCAGCGCATTGCTGCACCAATGCTTGGAGGGATAGTAAGCTCTGCAGTACTAAGTTTGGTTATCATTCCAATACTTTTTGAAATATATACAAAATGGGAGTTAAACAGAGATGAAAAAACAGAGTTTTAAATAACCACAAACTCCTCACAAACTCGTGTTATACTTGTATCACTTAAAAGGTGATACTATGAAAATAACACAACAATTATCAAGAAGAACATTTGTTAAAGGCGTTGTCGCTTCAACGGCTCTGCTCTCAGGCATGACGCTGAGTGCAAAGAGTAATGGAGTTAAACAGCGACAAAAAACGACAGAACTCTCAGGTACGGAGTTCCATCTGACAATCGATAAAACTCTTGTCAATGTAACGGGAAACCCCTCGTATGCAACAGCGGTCAATGGCATATTGCAAGGTCCGACACTGCGTTGGCGTGAGGGTGATACGCTCACCATTCATGTTACCAATAATCTCAGTGAATCCTCCTCCATCCACTGGCGCGGAATCATTCTGCCTTTTCACATGGATGGGGTTCCCAGCATCAGTTATGCAGGCATTGCACCGGGTGAGACATTTACCTATACATTTACAGTTCAGCAAAGCGGTACCTACTGGTACCACTCCCATTCAGGGTTTCAGGAACAAACAGGCGTCTATGGTGCTATTGTGATTGAACCAAAAGAGAAAGACCCGTTTGCGTATGACAGAGAACATGTTGTAGTTCTTTCGGATTACTCCGATGAGAAACCGGCATCCATCTACAGAAAACTAAAACTCTCTGCTGATTATTATAACTTCAACCAACGAACGGTGGGCGATTTTTTTGCCGAAGTAAAAGAGAAGGGCTTTTTAGAAGCATTTAAAGAGCGAGAGATGTGGAATAAAATGCGAATGTCTGATCGTGACCTCTCCGATGTAACGGGCTACACTTATACATTTCTGATGAGTGGACAAAATCCTGCTACGCGCTTTAGTGCTCTTTTTAAAAAAGGAGAAAAAGTTCGACTGCGTTTCATCAATGCAGCCTCTATGACTTTTTTTGATGTTCGCATTCCTGGTTTAAAAATGCGTGTTGTCGCTGCAGACGGAAACAACATACAGCCTGTAGATGTCGATGAATTTCGCATTGGAGTTGCAGAGACCTATGATGTCATTGTAGAGCCACAAGATGCAGATGCCTATGCCATCTTTGCACAAAGTATAGACAGAAGTGGTTATGCACTTGGAAATTTGACAACAGATGCAAAGATCTTGGCAGATGTTCCACCAATGGATCCAAGAGAAACACTTACAATGCGTGATATGGGCATGAGTAAAGATATGAAAAAGATGTCAGGCATGGATATGAAAAAATCTACCGATATGCAGGGCATGAAAAAACCAATTCCTCTCACAAAACTGCCTATAAAATGGGGTGTGGGTACAACAATGCGGGCGATGAATCCACAGTATAGACTGGATGATCCGGGTGTCGGACTTCGAAACAACGGTAGACGTGTACTCACATACGCCGACCTGCGCTCTTTGCGTTCGACAAAAGATGATAGATACCCAGACAGAGAGATAGTTTTGCATCTCACCGGCAATATGGATCGCTATATGTGGTCAATAAACGGCATAAAATATTCTGAGGCAGAGCCTTTGGAGTTTCATTATGGTGAACGTCTGCGCAT
>NZ_JALXBK010000098.1 GCF_026991475.1 Sulfurimonas sp.
GCGCGTAGTCTTTTGCTTTCATCAGTACATCTTCACTTACGCAACCTACGGTAATAATAGAAATGAGTACATAGAGCGCTATAACAATGATAACTGAAGCATAAAATGCACGAGGGAGGTTTTTGTCGGGATTTTTAATGTCTTCTGCAGAGTTTGCAATAAGCTCAAAACCTTCATAGGCTACAAATATTATCATCCCAGCTACAACGATGGAGAGTGGTGATGCCCAATGCTGTGGTGCTATTCTTTGAGGCTCTACAAACGACGCTCCAGCGACAATAACCAAGATGAGTAGTGAGACTTTTATGACAACAATGACAGTCTCACTCTTTCCCACAAAAGAGGCACTCACAAGGTTGATGATGGCAGGAAAAATGATGGCAGCTGTGATAAGCCCATGGTGTAAAAGAGAAGAGGGATGTTTGAAAAATGTCTCTCCATACGAAGCAAACGCAGTGGCATAGAGTGAAATGGTGACCAAGTAACTTAGCCAAAGCATCAGGTTTACAGAACCAGAGAGAATGTTGTCACCAAATGCTTTGTCGATGAAGGTGACTGTACCACCCTCACTTTGAAATGTAACAGAGAGTTTGGCGTAGGAGTAAGCTGTCAAAAGTGCTATGAGCCCACCAAGACCAAACGCAACTGCCGTTGCACCGTGTGCCAAAGAGACCGCTTCACCCAAAACAGCGAAAATTCCGCCGCCAACCATACCACCGATGCCGATAGAAATCGCACCTAAAAGTCCTATACTTCTCATATTGTTCCTATTTATTTCATTACTTTAATAACTGCGTTTAGATTTGCACTCTTTACAAAACATTTTCTGAGTGTACATACCAAGTAGTCATTATAATCCTCTTGCAAGGTCATTACATAAGGGTAGTGTACTTTTCGAATCGTTTGCATATTGTTTATAAGGTTGTTTTTGTTACTTTTAAGTACAAATACCCCTCTCTTTTGCATCAAATAATCATTCGCAAGTGCCGGAACTTTAGCAAGTTTTCTCTTTAATGTTGCTTCATTTGCCTCTATGCTCTTTTGTGCAAGTTTTTCATAGCGAAATGACTCTTTTAAAGCGGAGAGTTTTATGATGTCTTCTATAATCCTTGAAAGTGCGGAGGTGTAATATTTGTCATTCAAGTCTGCTTTTACTCCCAAATCTTCACTCAAATACCATATGCCATCTCTATAAAACTTCTCTTTAGCTTGACTTAGAAGATACTCCGCTTCTGCAAGCCGCTGTTCATCATAATTGTTCTCATAAGAGGCTATAAGTGCGCTGATAAAGAACGCATAATCTTCCAGCAGACCCTTCTGTTTTGGTTTATGCTTTGGTATGGTTTGGTGATAAAGCTCTCGCTTACGCAACATCAAATGCTCTAAAGCCTCTAAGCTTTTATTTGCCTCTTTAGCATACTTTTCATCTATATAAGCAGCTTTATAGAGTGCTTCTATCATCATACTGTTCCATGCGGTATTTATCTTTTTATCTATAAAAGGGTAAGTTTTTTTCGCACGTATTTTTTGCAATGCTTTTTGAAATGCGTAAAATCCTTCTGGACGTTTTTGTGTCTCAAAATTGATATGAATCTTGTTATGAAAGTTTCCCTCATAACTAAAAGCGATGGCATCTTTAATTTCAGTTGCATGAGGATTATGCTCTAACGCTTTGTCTATCTCTTTTTTTGTAAAAGTAAAATATCCGCCTTCTTCTCCCATGCTATCGGCATCACTAGCACTAAAGTAGAGATTGTCGCTTTTAAATCTTTTCTCCACCATCTGGATTGTTTCAACAACAACATCTCTGTAGAGTTCTTTTGTACTCAGAGCATACCCTCTTACATACAGAGGAATTAATTCCGCCTGATTATAGAGCATCTTTTCAAAATGGGGAATTTCCCATGCTGCATCGGTTGTATAGCGAAAAAAACCTCCCTCTGCATGGTCATACAACCCGCGTAAGACCATTACATCGAGCATTGAAAAATAATCTCTCTTGAGCTCTTTATCATGAGAGAGTTCTGTCAAATCTCCAAGCAGAGTCAATTTTGCCGCTTCTGGAAACTTTTTTCCTCTTCCAAAACCCTCATAAATAGGCTCATACTCTTTTTTCATGGAATTGACCATAGCTTTTAATGAGAGAGTTTTTTTAGATTTTTCTTTTTGTGTAGGCAACTTTTTTGTATTTGCAATAGTTGAGATCTCTTTAGTAAGAGTCTGTTTATTTTCATAAAGACGATGCAGACGCTCTAAAAGTGTATCGAATCCCTCTGCATAACTCTCACGGTGTGGCGGTATATATGTCGTAATGTAAAAGACTTTTTTTTGCGGTGTCATAAAAACACTCAACGGCCATCCACCCACATGTTTTTTATACCTTTTGTAGATATTTTGGTAATAAATATCTAACTGGGGCATCTCCTCTTTATCTACTTTGATGGAAATAAAGTACTTGTTTAAAAGTGCTGCAATTTTTTCATTTACAAATGATTCTCTCTCCATCACATGACACCAATGACAAGTAGAGTACCCTATGGAGACAAATATAGGCTTATCCTCTTTTTTTGCCTTTGCAAATGCACGAGCAGACCAAGACATCCAGTTCACAGGGTTGGTAGCATGTTGGAGCAGGTAAGGGGAAGTCTCCTTTGAAAGTTCGTTTGCGTTTAGAATGGGAAAATAAAGAAAAAATAAGAGTAATAAAATTTTCAACACTTACTCCTTATGAAAAATAACTTCACTAAAATGTGAATTTTCTACAGATACTTTTAGCTTTACAATTGTATCTAACACAATCAAAATATTTTTACCATTTACAAAAAGCTCCATACACTCTTCTCGAAGTTCATTGCGTTTGGTGTTTTTTGCAATTCCTTCAACTTTTTCACTTGTATTGAGTGTTAATATTATGGGAAATTGGTACATACAGGCGATCTCTATATAGTCATATTGTTGACATGTTATCATTTTTTAATAATCTTTTAAAAATTAATGGTGAAGCCCATAAAACATTGAATTTGTTGGCATTTGACCTTCCTAAATATTTAATTATTTCATTCTAACATATGGGTACCTCTAAAAAGTCGTAAGGCTATTTATTCGCTCTATTTTGTTATGTGTTCAATCATAAGCTTTTTGTCGATGTTTAAAATCTACAACAGCCACAATGAGTTTATCATCTTCGATAAGATAAAAAAGTCTATAGTCTCCTATTCTATATCTATAATAGCCTTCTAAATTATCTTTTAATTTTTTTATATTCGGGCCATAAAATGGATTTTTTCTAAGTTGAGGATACACAAAATTTTCAATTTTTACATAGAGCTTGTTATCCAGTTTCTTTTTGACTTTTTCAAAAGTTTTAGTTTCAGCAATTTGGTAATTAGACAATTGTGTAATCGCCTTTTTTGAAATCTTCTAATCCATTCATTAAGTTGTTTACAAGTTCTTTATCTTCTAAAATTTCATTCATTTCATCTTTTTCTACAAATTGTGATGAAGTAAGATATTGCATTGTTGCAAATTCTATAAAGTTTGAAAGATTCCTTCTCTGTCCATCTGCCGCAAGTTTTATCATATTGTAAATAGAATCATCTACTCTCATCGTAACTGTTTTCATAGCAAAATCCTTGAATATTTATTAATCTAATTATATTCAATTTTATTCTTTTTGTCAAACAGTATGACTTTTACATAACGGTTGACTTGAGGAATAGTTTTGCCCGCTAGGGTAAACTATTTCTCTCCTAGGAGACTGTGAAAGAACTCAATCCCAAACACTGTAAAATATTCTACCAAAAGTACCCTAAAATTAACCATACTAAAATCACAAAAACAGTATAATAACTCCTATATAAAAGGCATTATATGGGTATAT
>NZ_JALXBK010000099.1 GCF_026991475.1 Sulfurimonas sp.
GGTGGTGCTTCAGCCCCACGAGCTTGTTATGCACAAGACTATACGGGATTGAAAATTTTGCATACGCTTTATGACAGATGTCTGCAAAAAGATGTTGAGATGTTAAATGAGAGATTTTTACTTGATCTGTTGCAAAAAGAGGATGGGAGTGTTTGCGGTGCCTTGGTATTAAATATTCGCACTGGAGAGGTAGAACACCACTTTGCAAAAAGTGTCATACTTGCGACGGGTGGTTATTCTCGTATTTATGATAAATACTCTACAAATTCTACTGCATCTACAGGCGATGGCATTGCTGCTGCAAAGCGTGCTGGCGCGAAACTTCTTGGTATGGAGTTTGTGCAGTTTCATCCAACAGGATTGAAAAATTCTTCTATTCTCATTAGTGAGTCAGCACGTGGGGAGGGAGGTTACTTGGTAAACTCTAAGGGCGAGCGCTTTACAAATGAGCTTGCCCCTCGTGATGAAGTGAGCCGTGCCATAAACGCAGAGATGCAAAAGGGCGAGGAAGTCTTTTTGGACATCCGTCATCTTGGAGAGAAATTCATCGATGAAAATTTACCCCAAGAGCGAAAACTTGCGAAGCTCTATGAAAATGTTGACCCTGTGCATGATTTGATACCTATAAAAGCAGTAGCACACTACACTATGGGAGGCATTGAAGTCGATAACAAATCACAAACAAGTGTGAGTGGTTTGTTTGTCTGCGGTGAGTGTGCCAACCATAAAGTACATGGTGCAAATAGACTTGGAGGAAACTCTCTACTTGAGATAGTTGTCTTTGGTCGCGAAGCTGGAAAAAGTGCCGCGAATTTTACCTTTTGTGATGACAAAAGCAACGGCGGGTATGACTGCAAAAAGAGTGAGAACTTTCTAAACGCAGTAAAAGAGTTTACAAATGAGATAAACTTCTATGAAAAGCGTGATGCCGTAGGAGCTCTTTTTTATAACAAAGTCGGCATAGTTCGTCGCAAAAGTGAACTACTCGCGGCAAAAGAGGAGATAGAAAGACTCAAAGAGTTACTGCCGATGATGGGTGTCAAAGATACGGCAAAGATTTATAACACAAATCTTACAGAATTTTTGGAGTTTAGAAATATGCTCGATGTGTGTGAAGCTGTAGTAAACGCAGCACTTGCGCGTGATGAGAGCTGTGGTGCGCACTATGTGGAGGCAGAGTTATGAAAATAAGCATACAAAGAGAGTTTGATTTTATAGAGTATGATGTAGATATGTCTGATGCAACACTGCTTGAAGTGTTAAATGAAATTAAAACGCACCAAGACAGTTCTTTAGCTTACAGCAGTGGCTGCCGCAGTAGCGTGTGTGGCTCTTGTGCGGTGCGAGTCAATGGCAAAGAGGTGCTTGCCTGTTCCTATAAAGCAGAAGATGGTGACAAAGTTGAGCCTTTGAAAAATGTTCCTCTGCTTCGTGATTTGGTTGTAAATATGGACGCAGCACTAGAGACAAACAAACGTGCAAAAGCGTGGATGAGTGAGTATGACAAGTCAGCTGCACTTACGCCTCAAAATGAGTTTATTAATGCTTTGCAAAGTGACTGTATTTTGTGTGGTTCATGTTACTCTGCCTGTCCTGTTTATAGCGTCAATGAAGAGTTCTTAGGGCCTTTTGCTCTGACTCGTGTTTGGAAGTATGTGAGTGACAAACGTGAGCTAAACGCAGCAGAGAAAATAGAGACGATTCAAACAAACGGGGTGTGGGACTGTACTTTGTGTAATGAGTGCACACTTGTCTGTCCGCAAGGCATTTCAAGTAAAGCCGACATTGAAAAATTGAGAATGAAATTGACAATGGCAGGGTACTCTGACCCCAATCTTGCCAACTCTTTTGGTGGAGGATTTGGTTTTGATGGGAGTCCAAGCTTCTAACGAAAGCTTGTCCTTTTAATAGGTGGTTTGTAGTGAGGGTCTTTTCCTTCTACTGTCCACAACTCTTTGACGAGACTACTTACACTCTTTTTCATACTATCTTCAAGCAGTACAAACGTATCAAAATGTTGCAATAAAAGTGATAACTCCTCCTCTTTCGTTTGGAGTTGTGTTTGTTTTAGTAGAGGAAGTGTTTGCTCTGTTTTGAGATTGTAAAGATGCCAGAGCGCTAAAAAATCTTCGCTGTAGTTGTTTAGAATATGTTCTGCATAGAGTTGAAAATTTTGGTAGCCACTCTTTTCAAAGAGTGTTACAATAAGTGTCATTGTAGTTTTGAGATGTACAAATGGTACCATTGAAAAAAGTTGTCGTGATATGCTCTTTCCTGTGTCGTGTTCAGCTCCTATGAAAATTCTAGCTCCACCATCTGTGTCTCCAAAGTTATTGGTTTTGAGACCTATCAATCCGATGTCAGTATGACGATGTCTGCCGCACCCTTTTGCACAGCCTGAAAAACCGATTTTTATACGATGTTCATAAATTTTTTCAAGTGGAAGATACTTGGCCGCTTCATCTTTAATACTCCAAACTGCATAAGGACAGAGGTTTCCGGCACAAGAGACTACAGTTGCACTGAGAGCAGGCGAAGCAAAAGGAACTTTTTTGTTTTTAAGACCAAGCAAGTAGATGTTTTGATCAATTCCTATGCGAATTTGTGCACTGTTTTGTAAAGCAAAATCACTAACTTCTCGTATCTCTTGAGGCTTGAGCCTTCCAAAATCACTTTGATAACAAAAAGCAAAACTTCCATCTTTAAGCTCTTCAAACTCTTGAAAATCAAAATGCTCCAGTACTAACTCTCCTGCGTTTACAAAAGCTTTATGGTACTGCGTTTGAATGAGCTCTTTGAGCTTTTTGAGACCTAGCTCTTCTATCATATAAAAGAGTCTGGTTTTGGAGCGTGAAAAGCGTGAACCGTGTTCATAAAAAGTAGCTACAAACGCAGTGAAAAAATCAAAGACCTCCTCTTGGGTGAGAAAAATATCTGCATCTTGTGCAATCTCTGTATTTTTTCCTCCAAGATAGACATTAAAACCATATTGAGTATCTTTTTGTGCAAGGGCAAAGTACAAATCATTTGCAAAAAAGGAGTTTACATTAGCGCTATTTCCTGAAATACCTATGCTTACGCGACGAGGAAGCATTCCTACATATTTTGGATTTTTAAGAATGTAATTTTGCATCTTTTGGATGAGAGGATAGACTTCAATATGTGCAAATTTTCCTACGCCATCATAAACATCTGTGACAATATTGCGGATATTATCTCCAAAACTCTGCCATGTTGTGAGTCCGTTTGCATTGAGTTTTTTCCAAATTTCTAAAACATTGTCAGACTCTATATCATGAAGTTGGAATCCTGCGCGGGCAGTTATAACAAGTGTAAGGTCATACTCTTCTACTATATCTGCGATATATTCAAACTCTTTGGCACTAATTTGTCCTCCTGCGTTTCTAAGCCTTAGAGTAAATTCACCTTCTAAAAAATCAGTAGTAAAAATACCGAAATCTTGCAAATAGTAGCGGTCACCCTCTCCAAGTGAGTCAAAATCAATCGTTTCAAACTCTGCAAAGTAGTCGTATGGTTTAAGTCGTGCTTTGTATATTTCGCGTTTGTTAAGTTTCATCCTTATATTATATCAAGATTTCAAACAAGAGTGTGTTATAATTGTTAGCAAAATATACAAGGTTTTTAAAGATGGCAAAAGAACACTCATTTGATATAACAGCGAAGATAGATATGCAAAATATGAAAAACGCAATAAACTTGGTAGATAGAGAAGTTGCAAATCGTTATGATTTTAAGGGTACTCCTTATGAGGTCAATTTTAAAGAGAAAGATAAAGTTTTAGTGCTTGTTGCTTCAAGTGACAATAAACTTGATGCTCTTAAAGATATAGT
>NZ_JALXBK010000100.1 GCF_026991475.1 Sulfurimonas sp.
GGTGCTATGTTTGGATTTTTAGGAGGGGTAGCTACTTTTAATAATTTTACAAATGGAATGTTACTTATAATCGCAGGTACTTTTATGATACTTGCAGGACTTTCACTCTCTGGAAAAATTAAATTTTTAACACTTGTGGAACACTCTTTTGCAAGCAGTTCTTGGTACACAAAAACTTTTCGTCAGTTGTTACAGACAAAATCACTCTGGAGCTTTTTTATTTTAGGTATGCTAAATGGTCTGCTTCCCTGCGGTTTAGTTTACTTTTTTGCTATTACTGCAGCAAGTACAGCAAGTCCTCTTTATGGAGCAGTTGTAATGTTTGTTTTTGGATTAAGTACAGTACCTGCTCTTTTTAGTCTTGGCTTTTTCGTTGGAATTTATAAAAATGGTAAACTGAGAAATATTATGATTCGTCTTGCTGCTGTTGCTGTAATTATTTTTGGTTTTTATACTATAAGAAATGGATATTATTATATAAAATATCCACAAAAAACAGTATCAGAGTGTTGCGAATTTAACCCTGATGCTATAAACAAGCAAAATAAATAAGTTAGATTTTACACCCTTTACCTGCAATGTCTTGCAGGCTTGATTCGCGAAACATTTTTTGCATGAGCAGTTTGGGTTCCATCCACTGGTCATGGAGGGCACATTTGCACACACCGTTGCAAAATCCTATGCCTAAGATGCACTCCTCATCTTTTATAGAGTCATTAAAAATATTTAAAATATCATCTACTTTTATTATTGATGCTTCTTTTTTGAGTCTGAAGCCACCTTCTCGTCCACGAATAGACTCTATAAAATCTGCCTTTACAAGTTCTGTCATAATCTTAGTTAAAAATTTATAAGGGATACTCAATTCATTTGAAAGTTCTGTTGCGCTAAAAAGAGTTTTTTCTTTATGATCTGCAATGTAAGCCAAAATTCGTATAGCATATTGAGACGTATTATTAAGTTTCATTATATGATTCCTCTGTATGTATTTTACTACAATTAGATTAATAAATATTTAATTACTACTTAAAGGTAGAATTAAAATAATTCCTGCTACTATTCCAATTACTACTTATAGGTAGAATTTAAAATAGGAAGAGAAATGACTGAACGTATTACCAAAGATATGGCCAGAAATATTTACTTTGGCGGCGGTCTTTTTGCTATTTTGGTTTTTACTGGATTGACATTTGATACGGTCCACAGAATACCAAAATTAAGCCATGCAAGCAAAATTACAAAATCAGTAGTTGCAGGAAAAAAGATATGGGAAGACAACGATTGTGTTGGTTGTCATACGCTATTGGGGGAGGGTGCATACTATGCTCCTGAATTAGGAAATGCCTTTCAACGTTTAGGTGGGGGAGATAAAAAAGCATTTAGAGCTTATATGCAGGGATGGATGGCAGCACAGCCACTTGATATTCCAAATAGAAGAAAAATGCCACAGTTTCACTTAACAACAAAACAGGTCAACAATCTTGCTGACTTTTTAATTTGGATGTCTAAGGTCAATGACCAAGAGTGGCCACCAAATATTCAAGGATAAGGAATTTATATGAAATATTCATCTCAAATGGTCGCAAAGCCATATTTTATATTTGCACTGATTTTACTTGCCGGGGAGATTTTATTTGGTTTAACTATGAGTATCCAGTATATTTATGGTGACTTTTTATTCCCAGCTATTCCGTTTAATGCACTTCGTATGGTACATGTAAACTTACTTATTGTTCTTTTGCTTTTTGGTTTTATGGGAAGTACATACTACCTGATTCCTGAAGAGGCTGAGAGAGAGTTGTGGAGTCCACTTCTGGCAAAAATTACCTTTTGGGTATTTGTTGTTGCTGGTGTTCTTACTATTTTAGGTTATTTGTTAGTACCATATGCTGAACTAACTAGAATCACTATGAATGATCTGTGGCCTACGATGGGGCGAGAATTTCTAGAGCAGCCTACAATTACTAAGATTGGTATTGTTATTGTTGTTCTTTCATACCTTTTAAATGTGACTATGACGGTTATTAAAGGTCGTAAGACTACGATTTCTATTATTTTACTTACTGGTCTCTTTGGTTTAGCATTTTTCTTCTTGTTTGCGTTTTACTTCTCAGACAATATGATTATGGATAAATTTTTCTGGTGGTTCGTTGTTCACCTTTGGGTTGAAGCTACTTGGGAGCTTATTTTAGGTGCATTACTTGCGTTTGTACTTATTAAACTGACAGGTGTTGACCGTGAACATATTGACAAATGGTTATATCTTATCATTGCTATGACACTTATTGCAGGACTTGCAGGAACTGGACATCACTTCTTCTATATGGGTGCACCGGGATACTGGTTATGGATAGGTTCAATCGCTTCAGCAGCAGAGCCAATACCATTTTTCTTGATGATTCTTTTTGCGTACAGCATGATAAAAAATCGTCGTATTCAAGATGATAATAAAATAGCACTTACATGGGCAAAAGGTACAGCAGTAGTTGGTTTCTTAGGTGCAGGTGTTTGGGGATTTATGCATACACTCGCTCCAGTTGATTACTATACTCATGGTACACAACTTACAGCAGCACACGGTCACCTCTCATTCTTTGGTGCGTATGTTATGATTGTATTTACTATGATCTCTTATGCGATGCCAATTTTACGTGGTCGTCCTCATGGTAACTGTGAAAAAGCACAAAAAGTTGAGCTTGTTGCGTTTTGGTTGATGGTTATTGGTATGATAGGATTGACTATTGCACTAACAGTTGCAGGTGTAATGCAGATAGATATGCAAAGAATTCCTGATTCTGCTCATGCTCTACCGTTTATGGTTGTTCAGTCAAAATTGACTGCAGTTTACATTGTTCGTTCACTCTTTGGTGTAATGACGTTTGTAGGTCTTCTTGTTTATTTTTACAGTTTCTTTGTAAAAGAAGACAAAGTAGCAGCCTAAAGATGGCATCTAAAGTCTCTCATCTTTTCTCTTGGAGCAAAGTGCTCCTTGAAGATATAGATGAAAAAGTTGGTATCTTTGCAGATTCATATCTGCGTAAAAAAGCTTCTCGGTTACATGAAGATTTTATAGTCTCTTTTGAATCAAAAGAGAAATCTCTTAAAATCTTCTATCATCTCCTTGGAGGTGATAAAGCAAAAGAGTTGCACATAACAGATAAACGATTTATAGAGACTTCTAGAACTATTTTAGAGAAATTTACAGGAAAAGGGAAGAGCTTTTTTCTTGCTTGGCAAGATGAAAAAGCACTCTATTTTCCTGCTACACTCGCTTACTTTCATGACAAAGAGCTAAACGATATGCACTACTATTGGTTATGTGCAATGCTTACTCAAGTAAATTTACAAAGTAGTGACATCATTAGTGAAAACAGAAGAGCTGCTGCGTTTCTTACAGAAAAATATGCAGGTTTTAAAATTTTTTATAACAAAGCCAAAGATTTACTAATACAAAATTATCCTGAATTATCATATATTGACTCTTTAGATGCTGAAGCGTTACTAGATGATAAAAGCTACCCAAATCCACTTTGGATATACCCATCCATTGCTGCAAATGCCAAACTGCTCGACTTTAATGATGAAGAGGAGATGGGGCGACAAGATGGCAAAGAGGATAAGACCGAAGAGCTAAAGATGAAGAAAAAGGCAAATCAGATAGATGATGAGAAAGAGACAGATGGTCTTTTGCTCTTTTTGCCTGAGTCTTTGATGAGCTTTATGGAACAGGTCAATGTGGACAGACAAGAGAATGACAGCTTTGATGAAGATGCTCTTTATAATGCCGCAGATTTGGATGAGATAAC
>NZ_JALXBK010000101.1 GCF_026991475.1 Sulfurimonas sp.
ATTTATGAGCTTGGATTTCGTAAACCACCACTTCGAGCGGTCACAAAAGGGTATGATGAAATAGAAGCCATTTATGAGCAGATGCAAAAAGAGCGTGATAGTTATGCCATGATGCTTGATGGAATGGTGGTAAAAGTCAATGAAATAGCAGCACAAGAAGATATGGGCTACACAGTAAAAGTGCCACGATGGGCAGTCGCATATAAATTTCCCGCAGTTGAGAAAATAACAACACTTAAAAATATCATTTTACAAGTTGGACGTACGGGAGCAGTTACTCCTGTCGCCATTGTAGAGCCTACAGAGATAGAAGGTGCAGTAGTTGAGCGTGCAACACTTCATAACTTTGATGAGATAGAGCGAATGGATATTCGCATTGGCGATAGGGTAATTATTCTTAGAAGTGGGGATGTTATTCCTAAGATTGTGAAGGTTTTAGTAGGGGAGCGTAGTGGTAGTGAACAAAAAGTAGAACGCCCGAAAAACTGCCCTGTTTGTGGGAGTGAACTCCTACAAGAAGAGGTACTAATAAAGTGTCAAAATCTTAACTGTGAAGCAAGAGTTGTAAACTCCATCATCTACTTTGCTTCAAAACCATGTCTAAACATTGATGGACTTGGAAATAAAATAGTCGAGCAACTCTACAACGCGGGACTTATTAAAAGTGTACTTGATTTGTTTGATCTGAGTATGGAAAAACTTTTGGAGTTAGAGGGCTTTAAAGAGAAAAAAGCACAAAATCTTCTAAACGCAGTAGCAAGTGCTAAACGCAGTGAACTTTGGCGTTTTATAAATGCGCTTGGTATTGAGCATATTGGAGAGGTGGCTTCAAAAATGATAGCACAAGCCTTTGGACTGGAGTATCTAAACGCAGCTAAAGAAGAACTTATAGCCATTGATGGCATAGGCGATGAGATGGCTGAGAGTTACTTGGAGTTTATGCGGGTAAATCGTGAAACAGTGCAAAAATTGCAAGCGATTTTAGAGCCTGTCGCACCTGAGAAAAAAGAGGAAGCAAAAGAGAACCCTTTTAAAGGAAAAACCATTGTTCTAACAGGAAGCATGAGCAAACCAAGACCAAAAATAAAAGAGATGTTAGAGTCTTTAGGTGCAAAAGTTTCAGGAAGTGTGAGTAAAAAAACAGACTTTTTGATTTATGGTGAAGATGCTGGAAGTAAGTATGATAAGGCTGTGAGTTTGGGTGTGGCTACACTCACTGAAGATGAGATGCAAAGTATGCTTTAATTTCTATATAATTATCTTTATATCAGTAGTTATTAGAATAAATATGCTATTATTATCAAAATAAAGGTATTTGTATTTCAAGGATTTAGTATGAGTCAAATTAATTTTTTTACTACGAATGATGAAATAGCAAAACTGTTAGCTTCACGGATAAAGAGTGAAAGAGTGGCGCAACACTTAAAACAAGAACAACTTGCTCAAAAGGCAGATGTAAAAATAGGAGTGGTAAGAAACTTAGAACAAAATGCAAAAATAACGCTGCATAATCTCATTGCAATATTAAGAGCATTACAAAAACAAGAGATATTTAATGAACTTTTTGACTTTGAGAAAGAGAGAATTGCAGTTGATGCTTTTAAGTATGAAGAAGAGATGCGCAAGAAAAAAAAGCAAAGAGTATATGATGCAAAACAATTATAGATGTCAAGTTTACTTATGGGATCAACTTGTTGGGGAGATGGTTCTTGTCAAGGAGAGTGTTTATTTTAAATATAATGAAGCTTTTGATTTAAATATTTCTCCGATTGCTCTTCCTCTGAGTAGTGCCCAATATAATTTTGACACATTAGATTTTCAACACAAATTACCAGGAGTGTTTTCAGATTCACTTCCTGATAATTTTGGGATGAAAGTGATTGATAACTATTTTGCTCAAATCTACACTAATTTTACGCCAAACATCATAGACAAACTCCTATTTATAGGTGATGTAAGTTTGGGTGCTTTAAAATACAAACCAAATCCTGTCAAATCTAATACAAAAAGTATTCCTATTATGCTCAGAGAAGTGAGACAATTTCAAAAAGTGATGCTTGAAGATAATACATATGATTCAATTCGCAATGTAATTGATATGTATAAAACATTTTCACCTGTGGGTGGGGCAAAAGAGAAGTTGATACTCTCTTATAATGAACAAAAACAGAGCTTTTACATAGGGGAGACTAAAAAGGGAGATAAAGCACTAATTGTTAAAATAGATGAGAGTGAATATCCTCATTATGGAGCTGCGAGCATCATAGAGTATATATACTCTTTGGTGGCAGCTTCATGCGGTATAAATATACCAAAAACCTATCTTTTTGATGATACACTTGGATATAAACATTTTGCTATTGAGCGTTTTGATATTGATATTAATGCTGATAGATTGCATACACATACTTTGTCCGGTTTATTAAATTTAGAAAAATCTACATCTATTGATTATGCCAATATATTTACTTTAGCAAAACAGCAGCTTTTGGTCTCGCAAGAGGATATAGATGAATTATTTAGAAGAATGGTGTTTAATTACACATATAACAATAATGATGACCATTTGAAAAATACAACTTTTTTGATGGACAAGCATGGCAGATGGAAATTGTCTCCTGCTTATGACTTAACATATAATAATACAAAAGGGCAAAGAGAGATGATTCTTAAAATTAATAAAAAACTATCATCTCAAGTGAATTACAGTGATTTTGCTCAGTTAGGTGATAGATTTGGTGTGGACTATAAAACTATCATAAAAGAGGTGCAAAACAGTGTCTCTGAATTGAATAGACTCATTGATAAATATAAGCATAAAAATATTCAATTTGATTTGCTTGAAATTAAGCAAATTAGAGTTATCTAAAATATGGAACAATTAACAGACCTTAAAGCAATTTTACATTCAAAAAGAGCAAATATATATTATTTGGAATATTGTCGTGTGTTACAAAAAGATGGTCGTGTTTTATATTTGAGTGAAAAGAAAAAAGAGTATTTGTATTGGAATATTCCCATTGCAAATACCACTTGCTTACTGCTTGGTACAGGTACATCTATAACGCAACCAGCTATGAGGATGTTAGCACAGGCCGGTGTTTTAGTTGGTTTTACTGGTGCAGGTGGTACACCACTTTTAATGTCAAATGAGATTGAGTGGTTTACTCCTCAAAATGAGTATAGACCGACAGAATATATTCAAGGTTGGATGGGGTTTTGGTTTGATGAAATAAAACGGCTTGAAACTGCAAAACGATTCCAAACAGCACGGATAGAATTCACAAAAAAAGTATGGGCTAAAGATAAAGAGTTACGAGTAGAAGGATTTGATAGTAACGAATTACAAAAAGAGTTTCAAAAAACTTTAGAACAAATCTCTCACGCACCGAGTGTGGGAAAACTTTTACAAATTGAAGCAGACTTAACAAAAAAACTCTACAAATATGCTGCAAAAAAAACAAATCAATTGGGGTTTATAAGAGAACATGCAAGAGCTGAAGATGCTAATGGTTTTTTAGATCATGGAAATTATTTGGCATATGGCTTGGGTGCTACAACACTTTGGGTTCTTGGAATCCCTCATGGCTTTGCAGTAATGCATGGAAAAACAAGGCGGGGTGCTTTGGTATTTGATGTAGCAGATCTGATAAAAGATGCCCTTGTTCTGCCATGGGCATTTATTTGTGCGAAAGAGAAACAGAGTGAAAAAGAATTTCGTTTACAAATTTTACAAACTTTTGTGGAACACAAAGCATTGGATTTTATGTTTAAAGAGGTGCAAAATGCTGCACTTTACTACAAGCAAGAAGAAAAATAGTATGATGGTTACTTTTGTATCTCAGTGTCAAAAAAAGGCTTTAAGTCGAACACGCAGAGTTTTAGATACTTTTGCAAATCGTATTGGTGACACTACTTGGCAAACGATTATAACAAATGAAGGTTTACAGGCGGTGCAGAAGTTACTTAAAAGAACCGCTTCCAAAAATACAGCAGTAAGTTGTCATTGGATACGCAGTCGAAGTCGTAGTGAATTGTTGTGGATAGTGGGAAACAAAGAAGCTTTTGATGAGAGCGGAGTAGTTGCCGTCAATTATGGAGTGACAAAAAGATTTGTAGGAGAAAAAGAGATAATGGTGGATAAAATTTATGCAAATACAAACGGACAGAGACTTGACCAGCATCTTTTTGGGGTTGGTTATTTGGCAAAAAAATTGATTGAAAAGATTGTACCAGATGATGTAAATCTTGCAAAAGCAATTTATGTGGCTGGATGTTGGCACGATATAGGCAAGATTGATAGTGGTTTTCAAGAGTGGCTTTTAAAAGAGAAGAAAAAGCAGAAAAAGTACAAAGAGATTGCTGATGAGGGTGAGCATATTGATAAAAATACAGGAAAATTTTCTTGGCAAACATATCCACGCCACAATGAACTCTCTTTACTCTTTTTTGAATTGTTGAATAATTTTGATTTTAATAAAGATATGAAAGAGAGAGTAAAACATGCTATCTATTGGCACCACGCCAAACCTCTTCGAGATAAAAAAAATGAGATAAAAAATTTTGTTGGAATTTATAATAAAATAGAAAATTTTGAAGCATACTATAAAGATAAAGTAGATGAATTTCAAGCTATTTTCACTTCTGTTGATGCATTGGCAAGCGAATATGATAATCTGAGTGATGTATTTAAAATAAAAAAGGTAGAAATAGAGGGGATTGAAGAGGAGTTAGAGGGTATAAACTTACCATTATATAAACGCTACTCTCTAAAAGAAAATATTGATGGGTATAAGCATAATATAGGCTTTAATGCAAAAAATAATTTAGCACGAACGGCTATTGTTACGGCTGATAGGTTGATTTCTCAATTAACAGCAGAAGCATTAGATGAATATATTTCAAATAAAACATTGGAGAGTTTACTTGATGATGCACTTCACAAAGAGAGAGGATTATCTTCTGCCATTCAAGAGTGTTTAGAGGGATTTGAAGATAGATACCCAAAAAGTATGAGAAATGAGAAGCAAAAAGAGGCGGCAAAAGCACTGAGTGAAGAGGAAGATATTTTTGTAGGGGTGTTAAAAGGTCCTGCAGGGTGTGGAAAAACAAAGATTGCATTAGAGTGGGCTAAAAATACAAATGTGAAAAAACTATATTGGATATGTCCAAGAGTACAGGTGTGTGAAGGAATTTATGCCGATTTATCTACTAATGAATATTTGCCAAATACCCATATTGAGATAGTAACAGGTGAGATAAAAAAATCTCGTATAAATACAAAAGAAGAAGAGACACAAGAGGGTAGAGAATTTTCAGCTGAGATTGTCATTACTACTATAGATCAGATTGTAAACACTATTACGACGCATAAACATATAACAACATTTATGGATTTTATGAATGCTCATGTAGTATTTGATGAGTATCATGAATATATCAATATGCAAGGTTTTAATCTACTTTTTGCAGAATTAGTCGAAGCAAAAAAATTGCAACAGACAGACGAAATACTCCCAAATACTTTGCTTGTATCTGCTACGCCAAATCCTCTGTTTATTGAAAAGTTTTTGCGTTTACATGAAGATAATGTAATAAGCATGGAAAGTTTTAATGAACGCAGTTACAAGATAGAGTTTCAAGAGTATGATGATAGCGATGATGCAAATAATCCTTTGATGCAAGAGGTGAAAGATGACAACACCTTTGTGATTAGTAATACGGCAATTACAGCACAACGGAGTTTTATAGAGCATCAAAATGATGAAAATGGCATTTTATTTCATTCAAAATTTACTAAAAGTGATAAAGAGTATTTGTTTAAAGAAGTGTATAACTCATTTAAAAAAGATGGCTCATGTAAATATGATGTATTGAGAAGTGGACCTGTTGTGCAAGCATCTTTAAATATTACATGTAAGAGAATGATAAGTGAGATGACACATGCAGAGAATTTTTTACAAAGGTTAGGACGGCTTGACCGTTTCGGGGCGAATGATGAGGTAAATGTTTATACTATTGCTATTACTGAAGGGGTGAAACAAGGAAAATCAAAAGATGGAAGTTCTCGTTTTTTAAATGAGTTGGACTCTTTGCAGTCTGCTAAAGTTTGGTATGCGTTTTTAGAAAATAATTTAAGCAAAGAGAGTTGTACTATACAGAAACTTTATGCTCTTTATGAAGAATTTTATAAGGATAAAAATAATTGTAGGGCGATAGAAGAAGATTTGGTCAAAGCACTTCAAAAAAGTGTGAGTATGATAGAAAAAAATGTACTTGACCCAAAAAGCTTTCCACAGATAAAAAAAGAGCAAGTAGGTGTGAGGATAAAGAAAAACTCATTAAGAGGGAATAGCCTTTTTGTGCAGATGGCACGAGCGAAAGTTAATGCTATTGATGATGTTGTTATTATAAATGAGTATTTATATGATGAGTTTGATGAAAAAGATATTGAAGAAAAAGCAATTACATTAAATGTCACTCGCATAAAAGGCAAAAAACAAGAAGATTCAGATAGAAACTTATTGGCATATATGGCAAAAATTCACCGTATTGTTAAGGAGACCAAAGAATCAAAAAATTATTTAGAGTTAAAGTATGAAAATAGAGCAAGAGATCCAAAAACTCCTATATATGTTAGTTACATACCAAGAGAGTTAAGTAAATGGAATAAAAAACAGCACCCTGATGCATATTTTTATCTTTTGGGCAGGAAACAATCCATAGGTGTGGTATCATTACCACAATTAATAAAAAATGAGGAGATAGCAGATGACAAATAAAATCACAGGCATAAGAAGCATTGACTTTAAGATAGTAGCAAAAGGGCATGGGGTTGTTAATTGGAATGGACCTACTAACTTACAAGGTGAAGATGGAAAAACTGTTGATAACCATACAATGCCAAAATTAAGAGGGTATAGCAATCTCTCTGGCAGAGAAAAAGATACAGGATATAAATATAGAAAAGAAGCAACCGATATTGATTTTAAAAAGACACCTTTATATATAAGTCAGAATTGTGTGCGTCATCACCTCTTTCGTGAACAGGCTTATGATTTACATTATGCCGATAAAAAAAATATTAAAAATATTTTAGCTTCTTTAACAGGATTAGTGAGAGGTTATGTCGTGCCTGCTTCTCAAAATAAAAGAACAAGTCCTCTTTTGCTTGAAGATTTTGTAGATCAACTTGGAAATGGAAATTTTGAACAGTTTGGGCAAGCAGGAGAAAGAGATAGCTCTTCTTTTTATTCTAAAACAACTTTTGGAGATACTAAGTATATCTCTTATGGTTCTATCAGTATTGAGCAGTTACAGTTTATATCATTAGAGAAAAAGTTTGACCGTGAAGCTATGGAAATAAAAACAGGGGAAGGTGAAGAGGTTGCTAAGATGGTGGAAGATTTTATAGTTTCATTAGATACTCAAAAGCGTGCTCCTAAAGCTACTTTTTATGAAAACTGTGTAAGAAATGGAACTATTTTTGAAGAGGGTGAAAATGGGATTATACTTAATGATGATGCAGTAGATGTGTTGATAGATGAGACACTTCGTAAATTAAATGAACTTGTAATTCGTCAAGCAAAATCATATATGTATGTTGATGAAGTTACAGTTGATTATAATGATAGTACGAGCATGATGAGAATTAAACAGGATGAAAGTTGCATTCATTCTTCTCCTGAGGATAAAAAATATGCACACTATTTTTATGCAAAAGAGAAATAATGAAAATAGAAATAGAGTATGAAGCTTCTTGGCGAAACTCTTTTCTTGATGGGAGTAATGATGAGGTATTGCCAAAAAAAGGAAGAAAATATATAGGGTCCAATACTGCTTTGAAAAAGCCTGAAAATTATATACGAAGAGATATTTCTTTAAGTACTGTAATGGGAATTTTAAATCGTTTAATTGGAGAGCAAAGAAAACTTTATCAAGCACGACAAGATGAAGTATATTTGTTTAAAGATATTGAGTCAAAGGTTAGCTTTCATGATGATATTAAAATACAAAATAATGAGTTAGTTTACCTAAGAAATATGTCTGGTAATACGGATCAAAACTCTTTTACAGGGATGATAAATACAGAAGATAAAATGTTCATTTCAGATTATTCTCAAGAATTCTGGGGAGTTTTGATGTTTAATGTGGATGAACTTCTAGAATTTATTGTTGATAATAAAAAAATTGATAATTGTATTGCATTAGACCCTTTAGTAATTGTTGATAGATTTACAGAAATTAGTAAACTAAAAGCTCTTGAAAAAGATGAAACAGTTACTACGGCTCTGAAAATACTTGAAGCAAAATTTGAAGGCACTAACTATGAAAATAACAAAGAAAAAGTTGTTCCTTTAAATCTTTATTGTTCATCGCTGTATCTGCAACTTGAAAGACTTTCATCAAAGTATGATTTGAGTTCAGCCCTTACAAAAACGGGTACGATTACAGGAATTTCTAAACGACTTTTTACAAAAAAAGATTTTATGAATCGTTTTACAACGGGAGAAAAAAAGAAAATATTTGGTAATCCATATATTGTCAAAAGTTTTGAAAAAGGAGAAGGTCAAGTTACTTCTATGCTAACCAAAGCAAGTGGCACATTAGAAATTACCATAGATATACCGAGAGATAAAGCAAAAGAGCTAAAAAAACTTATAGATAATGCGGGAGTTTCTAGTTTTTATTTGGGTAAAAAAGGTTTAGCATATGTTACTCATATTAGTACAAAAGAGGTGCAAAAATAATGGATTATTATTTGGATATAAGGCTGATGCCTAAAAAAGAGATGCGTGAAAATATACTGCTGAATCAACTCTATTCATCTTTTCATAAAAGGTTATATGACCTAAAATCAACTACAATAGGTATTAGTTTTCCAGAATATAGGTTAAAACTCGGAAGATTGTTGCGTATTCACGGCAAAAAAGAAGATTTAAAAAAACTAGAGGAGAAAGATTGGCTTGGTAAATATAGGGATTTTTGTAAAGTTGGTACTATTACAGCTGTTGCAAAAAATGTAAAGTATCGAACTGTTTCAAGAGTACAGCAAAATATGACAGAGGCAAAATTACGAAGACTTATAAAAAGAGGTAGCATCTCTGATGAGGCGGTAAAAAAATATCGGATAAAAATGTATGAAGGTGGACTAGATAATCCTTTTGTTGAACTTGTAAGTATGTCAAATGGACAGAGACATAGAAGATTTATAGAGTTTGGAAATTTGAAAGATATTGCAGTAGAGGGTGAATTTGATCAATTTGGGTTGAGTACAACAGCAACAATTCCTTGGTTCTAATTTAGACAAAAGAAAGACCCTTTTTTTTAAATATAATTTTAGATACCGTATAATGGGCCTTTTTAAGGACTTAAAAAATAATGGTATAATTCAAAAATTCTTTTAGGAATAGCCAAATAACATAACTTCCGAGCATTAATTTGCTGTAAACTGCCGCACAGGCAGCTTGGAAGAAAGTGTAAGATTTGATATATCTTTTTTTTCAGTAAACTGCCGCACAGGCAGCTTGGAAGGATAATCCTTAGTAAGCTCACGCAAAGAATACGTAAACTGCCGCACAGGCAGCTTGGAAGCAAACGCAGTCACAGCACGCTGGGGCATATCGGTAAACTGCCGCACAGGCAGCTTGGAAGCCAACCTAGCAGCAAGTGAAGATCATTATAATGTAAACTGCCGCACAGGCAGCTTGGAAGATGAAGTTTCAATTGCGGCAGATATTACAACAAGTAAACTGCCGCACAGGCAGCTTGGAAGCCTAATTATCATTACATCCTTGTAAAATAAGTGTAAACTGCCGCACAGGCAGCTTGGAAGAAAAAGACCGATGAGTGCTGAGAGTAGATGAAGTAAACTGCCGCACAGGCAGCTTGGAAGATCAATAATGACATCAATAGGCTTGACTTGTTGTAAACTGCCGCACAGGCAGCTTGGAAGGAAATCTATCAACTTTAAAGGCCACAATCGCAGTAAACTGCCGCACAGGCAGCTTGGAAGTATCGGCTCATTATTTATCCTTAGCTTTAAAAGTAAACTGCCGCACAGGCAGCTTGGAAGATCTTTATGAGGTTCAGTAACACGGAAATAACGTAAACTGCCGCACAGGCAGCTTGGAAGAACATGCTCACCCCTGGTCTTTCTATGAAAGAGTAAACTGCCGCACAGGCAGCTTGGAAGATTTGAATCATCAGCCTCATACAAATTAACAAGTAAACTGCCGCACAGGCAGCTTGGAAGCTCAATCCCCGCGTAAGCTGCAGCCATTGAAAGTAAACTGCCGCACAGGCAGCTTGGAAGATCAATAGCTATAAGCTCCTGAGTAAAACGCTGTAAACTGCCGCACAGGCAGCTTGGAAGATCGTCATAATATCCTATGCGAAGTGAGTTATGTAAACTGCCGCACAGGCAGCTTGGAAGAAGTGGAGCAGGATATAAGCGTTTTAAAGCTTGTAAACTGCCGCACAGGCAGCTTGGAAGACAATTTGCACCATTAGCCCATGTAAAAACTTGTAAACTGCCGCACAGGCAGCTTGGAAGAATCATCCATCTTCGCACGAATTGCATCAATCGTAAACTGCCGCACAGGCAGCTTGGAAGTGCTGTTGCTGTTGTTTCCCAAGTTGCGTTAGGTAAACTGCCGCACAGGCAGCTTGGAAGGCCATTAACGAGTCTATCGAATACATTGATAAGTAAACTGCCGCACAGGCAGCTTGGAAGCAAACAATAAGAACTTTCCTACGAAATTGCTTGTAAACTGCCGCACAGGCAGCTTGGAAGTTTTGCTGATTTTGTGGCAAATAGCTATACAAGTAAACTGCCGCACAGGCAGCTTGGAAGCATCATCTTTTTTCTCTATTTCAAATCTAATGGTAAACTGCCGCACAGGCAGCTTGGAAGGAGCAAAGCCACAACTGTTGCAGTGAAGAATGGTAAACTGCCGCACAGGCAGCTTGGAAGGCTCGACTTACTACTGTCGGCACTTCTTGGAGGTAAACTGCCGCACAGGCAGCTTGGAAGCTTTGCTCACTCCATGTAGATTGTTAATAAGGGTAAACTGCCGCACAGGCAGCTTGGAAGTGAAAGAGATAGATGATGCAAATGCCAAAGTGACGAATGGCACATGGGGAACATCAGAAGACATGAAGTTCGGGAACTCTACAGTCGCAAAACTTGATGAGATATTAAAACACAAAGAGCTGTTTAAGCAATACCCAGAACTCAAAGACACCATAGTACACTTAAAACCCGATATGCAAGGTGCAAGTTTTGATGCACCGGCAAACAGGATAATAGTGGGTTATGATACAAAAAGCAAAAACATAAATAAGTCTTCATTGCTCCACGAGATACAACACGCAATTCAAAATAAAGAGGGATGGGCTAAGGGCGGTTCTCCTGATACTTTAACACCAAAACAACTTGCATCAACTTTAACAGATAAATATGGAGACCTACCTGCGTTTCAAAAAATAGAGGAAGATTTTCTAAACAGCAAGATAAAAACAGAAGATGATATGTACACGAAAATGATAAACCTTGCTTCTGAAAACTACGGAGGCATTGAAAAACTAAAGCTTGATACATACAAAAGACTGCATGGAGAACAGCAAGCACGAGCGGCACAGTATAGAGAGAATATGACACCAGAGGAGAAATCCGCCGAGACTTGGCAAGATACACTCAAGCGAGTCGAGGGAGAATATCACGAGCCTATTGTGAGGTTTGATGATGGTGGAATTAGCGAAATGAGTCCTGTTAAGAATAAGGTTCAAAAAGGAGACATATCCTAAAAGTTGTGTCTAACAGTAACACCTAACTAATTTTTCTCCTCATAAAATTTAAGATTGAATATTTGATTTAGTTCATAAAGTTTAGATTTTATCATCGGAACAGGTTTTTTCCAGTTAAGATTAAGTTTGTCACTAACAATAAAAATAGCAACATTTAAAATATCCATAGATTGGAAAAATCCACCTTTTTTAATTCTCATTTTTTCAAAGCTAGAATGAACAGATTCAACAGGATTAGTTGTATAAATATGTTTTCTTACAGCTTCAGGATATTTCATAAAACATAGGTGCTCAGTTTTTCTTTTTTCTAAGTGATTTATAAAAGTTGGATATTGCTTTTTAAACTTCTCTGGTAGTGTTCAATAATCTGTGTCAGCATCGGATAATTCCTAAAATTGTATCATAAATCTAAAGCATCATCCAACCTGCCATCGAAAAAGATGGCAAGTTGTGAGATGGTAAGTGACCAGTTCCGAA
>NZ_JALXBK010000102.1 GCF_026991475.1 Sulfurimonas sp.
TTACTTAAGTTTCCAAGTAGTTGATCTATGTTTAATTTATTTTCCATTTGACTCATATATGCATCCATCTATTTATTATCCTTATAATAGCAAATTTTTCGGACACAACATTTATTTTTAGTCCCTTTGATTCGCCCAATTGCTGAGTAAACATCAGCACCATAACGTACCAAGACAATACCGCCAACAACCTCACCTTCACCATTGAGGTCTGCCATTCCACGACGTGGTGCAGGGGTAAGTTCTACACGACCTATATCGCCAATGGTAATGGGTACACCAGCGCGAGTTGTCACGACAAGCTTACGAATATCATCAAGATTTTTTACATATCCTTTTGCCTGTACCATCCACTCAAAGCCGTTTTTAATGACTATACGGCCTCCAGTGTCGTTGTTATTATTTTTAAGCGTTTTAGCTACATCTTGTATGGAGAGATTGTAGCGCACGAGATTGTCGTTGTTTACACTCACTTGGTAGGTCGGAATAAATCCACCTACAGATGCTACTTCACTGACACCATCCACACCCATAAGCGCGTACTTATAGTAGTAGTCCTGCAGCGTTCTTAGCTGTGCCAGATTCTTTGTTTTTGAACTCAGAGCATACTCATAAACCCAACCCACACCACTTGCATCAGGGCCGAGTGTCACACTCATATTTTTTGGCAGACTTGACTGAATAGAAGCGAGTTGTTCAAGCACACGGCTTCTCGCCCAATAGAGATCTGTACCATCTTTAAAAATGATATAAATAAGCCCCGTCTCATAAGTAGAGTAGCCACGAACAGTATCAATGCCGGCAATAGCCAAAAACTGTGACACAAGCGGGTATGTCCCCTGCTCTTCGACTGTCTCAGGAGACTGCCCTGCCCAGTTTATCTGCACAATTACCTGAGGAGGAGACAAATCTGGCAGTGCATCAAGCGGAGTATTTTTCATACTCCAAATGCTTCCCGCCACCAAAAAAAGTGCTACCATCAAAACTAAAAATTTATTTTTTATGCTAAAAGCTATGAGTTTTTCTATCATTTTTATACCTTAATACTTAATGATAGAATTATAGTGTAGGAGTGTGTTGCGTTTGTGATTTACTCATCTTCAATTACACATCTAACACCGGCAGACCAAACCCACTCTTCATTTGTAAATCTATCTCATACCCTAATGCATTTACAACAATATCGAGTGTTTTTACAGATACACTGCCAAAGTGTCCTTTCTCTACTTTTGCCAATGTGACACGACTAATGCCTGCTAGAGATGCTAAACTCTCTTGTGTCATCTTCTGCTCCTTGCGCAAAGCTCTTATTTTAGTTCCAATTTCGGACAAGTTCATCTGGCAGCTCCTTGTAAGTTTTTTCATCAAGTGAAAGTCTAAAAATATCTAACATTTTTGAGCCGATATTTTGAAACTCACTGTTTTTTTGCAGGTAATTTTCCATCTCTTTTATTGTATTTTTCAAACTCTCCATGCATTTTACATAAATTGTTTCTGTCTCTTTTTTTGAGAGATAGCACTCCTGCATTCCAAACTTTAATAGCTCCTTTTTTCCAAACCAAAGTTTCTTTCCAAACATGGTAAGTGCAGGTCTATCTTTATGGTAGTAAACCATAGTAGTGACCACATCATATGCTGGAGAGAAGTAAATATTTTTAAAATCATTCGTATAAAGAATGCCAAAGTTTTTCAAATGAGCATCGCCATTTTTGAGCAAATAGTTCATTACAACAACTGTATAAAAGCTCTTCATAGACTCCTGCTTATTGGTCGTTACACTGTAAATAGTCTTTGCAACGCTCTCATAAGAGCCGTTATATTTCTCTTCTTTATTTTTTCCAAGTAGTGTTAATATTTCTTCAAAACCTAAAAACTCATCTCTTTTTTTGTCATAATTAAATCGCTCCACCACCAAGAAGCGATTATTGTCAGAGAGTTGAATATTTGCAATTTTCACACCTGCTTTTTCTATTGCTTTTAAGCAAAAATATTCATTGAGTGCCAACTGTTCATACTCCTCTCCCCATGTTTTTATAATGTACTCTTTTGTAGAGAGAGACTCTTTGTCTTTTAAGAGTGCTAATGATTTTGGTTGCACGCCGCTGATTGCATTTTTACTGAGGTAGGTATGAACGAGTTTGGAAAAAGTATCTTTTGTGTCATTGTGTAAAATATCTGTAAGATTAAAACTCACTACATCACTTTTCGCGCACCAACTCTCATACGTAAGCCTGCTTTGTATATTTGGGCAGAGGTAAGAAAAGCTTAGAAAGTCATCAATGTATCCATACTCTTTTGATATAAACTGCTTAAGCATCTCAAAGAGATACCCCTCTGGCATATTCATATCAAAAATCGGGTGGAGTCTGTTTTTCCAAATATAAGAGGAGACTCTATAGGGCATAATGAGAGAGATGGGAGAACTCTTTTGTGTGTAGTTAAATACATAGCGGTTGTTCTCTTTTTCAAAGGACAACTCTCCCGCTTTTTTGTTTGCAACTTTGACATCAATTTTTTGCATAATAGAGCCTAAATGATAATATTACTTATCATTTTATCTAAATTAATTAAAAATGTAAAATTATATTATCATTTTATAGAATAAACAAACCTAATAAAGCCCGTTTATCTGTGCATCACTATCCATCATAAAGAGTGAGTTATTGACCACTTTATCTCCTGCGTTTAAGCCTGATATAATGATGTAGATTTGGTTGTTGAGTGGTTTTACATGCACTTCTACTGGTTCATATTCGCCCTCGTATTCACCCACTACAAATGCGTAGTATTTGCCGTCTTTTAAGATGACTGCACTTTGTGGAAGCGTTAGATACTCACGTGCTTTGTCTTTTGAAATGACATTTGCATACATTCCGGGAAAGAGCGTATGTTTAGGGTTATTTAAACGCAGTCGCATAGTAAGTGTCGCCTCTTTTGGATCGAGGTTTGGATAGAGCAGTTTTTTGTTTGTTTTATAGATTTTCGGAGTTGTTTTAAAACTTACATCAAACTCATTCGCCTTTTTTATCCACGCAACATCATCTTCAAAGATTCTTGTCTCTACCCATACCTCATCGAGATTGACTATCTCAAAGAGTCTGCTTTTAGCGTTAAACGCAGAGCCGTTGGTGATATTTTTCATAAAAACATACCCCGAAGCCGGCGCGTAAATAGTTGTATTGGGCGAGACCTTGTTTGTTTTTAAAATGCTTTGTATCTCATTTTGAGGAACATTTAGGAGTTGTAAATTGAGCTTTGCACTTGCAAGCATGCCGCTGTTGTTTTTAATTTGCGTATATTTATAGGCATTTTTATAATCTTCTTTTGCCTTATAAACCTCAGGCGAGTAAACTTCCGCAAGTGGGTCACCTTTTTTGACATACATATAAATTTTGTTTGCATAGAGTTTTTCAACAAAACCGCCAAAACGCGGGGCAATGTTATATATGCGCGCTTCATCAGCTTTGACATACCCGTAGTTCTTTTTAGAGTGTGATGATTTTACTTTTTGCACCTTCACTGTTTGAACAGAAAAAAGCTGTTCTACCGTTGGTTTTTCTTTGACCTCAGAGGCAAAAAGTGCAAAAGGCAGCAGTAGTATCAGTAGTATCTTTTTCATTGTAATTTTCCTTGTAACTCGGCAATTTTTGCCTCAGCTTTGTTGTAATTTGCAATCGCTGTGATGCTCTTTTTTTCTAAACTCAGTTTGTCAAAGAGTACATCTATGTATTTAAAAAGGTC
>NZ_JALXBK010000103.1 GCF_026991475.1 Sulfurimonas sp.
CGCATAATGCTCCTTTAATGCAAAAAAATATGCACCGTGATATGTGGGAACTCTCTTTAATAAAGACGATTTTAGAAAAGCCAGAGTTTATTGACCATATTTTAGATGTAATTGAACCTTCACTATTGCAATTCCATTCACGAGAATTCTCAGCAGCATTAGCTTCAAAGCTCGATGACCCTGACCTGATGGCAATAATGATTGATGAAAGTATTGTCTCACTCAAAGATGAAGAGTCTCTAAACGCAGAGTTGTGTACATTTTTAACGAAGTATTATGAGAGAGAGTTAAAAAAGGTAAATATAACAAGCAATATTAGTTTTGAAGAGAAGGCATTCTATATTAGAAAATTTCGTGGTAAAATTGCGAAACTTAAACGCAGTGAACTTGTCTCATTAGATAATTAAAAAGGAAAAAAATGAAAGCGATAGCCCTATTTAGTGGAGGTTTAGACTCTGTACTTGCAATAAAACTTATGAAAGATCAAGGTATTGATGTTGTAGCTATAAATATAAACACAGGTTTTGGAAGTACGAAAGACAGATATGAACATATGCAAAATATGTGTGATCAGGTAGGTGCAGAGTTTAAAATCATTGATATCCAAAACGAGTATTTGCAAGATGTTCTTTTTGATCCAAAACATGGTTATGGAAAACATTTTAATCCTTGTATAGATTGTCATGCGAAGATGTTTGCTGTTGCAAAACGGGTTATGGATGCTGAGGGTGCTTCATTTTTGATTAGTGGTGAGGTAATGGGGCAACGCCCAATGAGCCAAAACAAAGATGCCTTACAGACTGTTCTAAATGAGAGTAATTGTGATGGACTACTTTTGCGTCCGCTTTCTGCAAAAAGACTTGCTCCTACTCTTGCAGAAATAAATGGTTGGGTGGATAGAGAAAAACTTGAAGGTATAACAGGTAGAAGTCGAGAGAGACAACTCGCTCTTGCTCGTGAGATAGGACTTAAAGATTTTGAATCTCCAGGTGGGGGATGCCTTTTGACAGATGATAACTTTGGCAAAAAGATGTTTGACTTTATAAAGTATGATACTTTTGAAGTAAAAGATATTCCTGTTATGAAGCATGGGCGTCACTTTCGTCTTAAAGATGGAGCAAAATTTGTTGTAGGTCGAAACAAAGAGGAAAATGAACACCTTCAAAGTATTGACAATGACAAGTATTATCACATAAAAACAGTAGGTATTCCTGGTCCTCATGGACTTTTAAGTAAAAATGCAACACAAGAGGACAAGGAATTTGCTACAAAAGCAATATTGGCCTATACAAAAGCTAAGCCTGATGAGAGTTTTATTGTTGCCTTTGATGGCGAAGAAGTTACAGCGAGTGCATTTGATTCACGGGATGTGATGAAACCATATACTATTCAATAATTTTTTTGTTATACTAGTATAATATTTTATTTTATAAGGTGAAATAATGGCAGGAATACACTTCTCTTTTGACAACTTTAAGCAGTTAATGAAGCTTAATATTGGAATATCTGATCGTTTAGATGAAAATCGTGCAGAGAGTTTTACGCTGCTATATTGTGGTTTTGATGGTATCTCAAGTGAGCTTGTTGAGAGTTCATTACTTGATATTTTAAGAACATCAGATTCTATTGTAAATCATGAGGGTGATTACTTTTTTGTGCTCCCTTATACAGATAAATATGGCGCAGAAATAGTTAAAAAGATGTTTGATGAATTTTTTGAAAAATATCTTGACTTTTTTATGCTCTCTTATCCTGCTGATGGCGAAACAGCAGAAGAGCTTTTTGCTGCTATGCAAGATAGCGTAAGTACTTTTTATAAAAAAGATTTGCACTGTTTAGATAGATTTGCTAAACAATATGATTAAAAAGCCTTTTTTGTAAATTTATAATATTTTGAGTTTTTATAGAAGGAGATTGCATCCGCAATCTTTTGCTCATTATAGACTTTCTTATCGCAAACCCACCTACATCTTATTTTTGAGTTATTTATAGCCGCTCTGTTTTCTTTTGTAAGTTTTGTATCATATATATGTTCACAAAACAGTGTCATTGGCAAGAGTAAAAATAGTAATTTCTTCATAGGTACAATATCGGAAAAATTATTATTATATTAAGGGTATTCTTAAATAAAATGGAACAATACGTGCTATGTTTTCTAAAATACTTTTATATAAAGAGAAAAAGTTTAGGGGAAAATGATGATAGCGTTGGATATAAAACAGCAAAACAGCGATAAAACTTCACCATTAAACTTATCTGTTAAAGAAGAGAAACCACTTCTCTCTTTTGCTTCTTTGCTAAACGCAGTCAAGGATATACATCTAAAAGGTGATAGTCTAAAACCTTCTGATAAAGCCTCAAAAACTTCTAATAAAAGTGATTTCTTATCTTTATTGAAAAATCAACCAGAAGAGACTCTAAATCCTCAACTTACGGCTTCTATGAGTTCTGATGAAGTAAAACAACTTGTCTATCAAGCAAAGAAATATATAAAATCACAAATATATAGTAGTGATGCTTTTAAAAAACATGAAATAGCCTCTCTGCCAAAGAGTTTAAAGGGACTTACTCAGGTTGCTAAGAAAATTGGTATTGATATATCGAAAATAACGCTTGAAAAAGTGCAGGAATATTCACTACAGAGTAAAGAAGAGCCAAAACTGAAGCCTTTAAAAACATCGGCTGCGTTTGTAGTAGGAGAAGATATTTCCGAATCTAAACAAAAGAGTGTCAAGAAGAGTGTTGCTTTTAGTACAGTGCAAGAGGATAAAATAGTAGTAAAACCAAAATCCTCAAAAACATTGACTGTGTTTAGTGATGTAAAAGAATCTCCAAAAGAGTTCAAAACTCCAACTCCTAAAAAGATAGTACAAAAACAAAAACTTCAGGAGACTCCTCTTTTTAAGGCACAGCAAAAAACTGAAATATCAACGCAAGAGCTTGTAAATGTCAAAACACTCAAGCAAGAGCCGATACATAAAAAAGAAAAAGTACAAAACAGTTTAGAACTGCTTCTACATAGAGATAAATCATCACAAAATAGTACTACTGTCACGCCGCTTACAGCTGACTTTTCAGTTGCAACTGTAAAAGTGATAGCGCCAAGTTTGAAAAGAGTACCTACAAAGAATTTAGAAGCACTCTTAAAAACTCCAAAGAGTAAAAGCGAAGAGACAGATACAAAAACAGAAGTGATGCATGCTTCAAAGGCAGATAGTTTTGAAGTGAAACTACATGAAGCCAAACAGATGGTAAAGTATCTCTCTCATGATATAAAAACGGCAATAGAGGACTACAAATCTCCTTTTACAAGAGTAAAAGTTCAGTTGAACCCACAAAAACTAGGTGAAGTAGATCTAACAATTGTACAGCGTGGCAAAAATTTGCATATTAATTTAAGTTCAAATAATGCAGCAATAAATACTTTGGCTATGAATGCAAATGATTTGAAAGTGCAATTGAATAATAGTGGTATAAATAATGCTTCATTAAACTTTAGTAATAACTCTCAATCGCAGCAACAACAACATCAACAACAAAGAGAGCAGGCTCAAAATGAGTATAACTATTTTGAGAATGAAGAGAAAAGCGAAGAGATTCTAAATTCGCTCGAAATTGTAGTGCCACACTACGTATAAGGATGAAAAATGGCTATTGATGCAACAGGAAATAATGCAGCTTTATCAGCAGCAACTGCAGGAAAAACAAATAATCCAAAAGGTGTTTTGGGTAAAGATGATTTTATGAAGTTACTTTTAGTACAACTTCAATATCAAGATCCTACTGACCCAATGGACAGTGAAAAGATTTTAACACAAACATCACAACTAGCAAGTTTAGAATCTGCAGATAATACGAAAGTGGCACTTGAAAAACTTTCGGCTTCATTAGGAAATGCACAACAATTTTCTACAATCAGTGCTATTGGAAAAACTGCTGATTTGGGTAGTGATGCGATTGCTCACGATAAAGGAAAACCTACAACTTTTGAGGTCTATTTTCCAAAAGATGTACAACAAGGTAGTGTAGTGATTACGGATGCTAATGGAAAAACCATTAAAACATTGGATGTTGGAACAAATAAAGCAGGTGTATATAAGTTTGATTGGGATGGTTCTAACAATAGTGGAACTGAGGCAAGTAGTGCTGTGTATCATGTAAACGCAACTTATACAGATACTAATGGTGATAAACTTAAAACTCGACTTGGTGCATATCCTATTGAAGCGGTTCGATTTGAAAAGGGTGTTGCCCTACTTAAAGTAGGATCTAATTATGTGCCTCTTAAAAATATAAAAGAAGTTTACTAAAAAAAGTAAAGCAAATGAAAGGAAAGTAACCATGATGACGCAAGCTTTTTACAGTGGTATATCAGGGGTTAAAACTCACTCTGCTGGTATTGATATAGTTTCAGATAATCTTGCAAATGTTTCTACCGTGGGATACAGAGGAAATGATTATGAATTCTCTTCACTGTTTGATACTATGGTTAATACGACAGAGGGAAGTGTCAATAGTACAGTAGGTATTGGAACACAGCTAAGCGCTACGCCTATGATGGAAGGTATTGGTTCAGAGATTTTGTCTGATAGAAGTACAGATATGGCTATTTTAGGTAATGGTTGGTTTGGTGTACAGGGAGAAGGAAAGCCTCTTTACACTCGTGATGGAAACTTTACTTTTGATAAAAATGATGACTTGGTTACGCCAGATGGTTATCATGTACTTGGTACTATGGGTGGAAATATTAAAGATGGTGTTTTAACAAAAACACTTTCAGAGATACCTCTTGGTAGTGTTGCAGCACAAGAGAAGTTAAATTTTCCAAAATCACTAGCATATCCTCCAGAAGCTTCAACAATAGCAAAGTTTGATGGAAATATTGGTACAGAAACGAATGTTCAAACTATGGGTGCTACTGTTATAGATGCAAATAGTGATAAAAATGATTTACGATTAGAATTTACAAAAAAAGATATTCAAAATCCTCCTGGTACACAATGGAATGTGAAAGCTGTTGTAAAAAGTCTTGATGGAAAAACTGTTTATGATACAAAAACAGGAAGTGTGGCTTTTGATGAGAGAGGAGCTCTTATCTCTTCCACACTCTCTACAATAAACAATAATGGCTCTACTGTAAAAATTGATTTAGGAACAGGTTTTAATGGGGTTGTTTCTATTGGTAATGTAGAGACCAGTTCTTCTAGTGTAGCAGATGGAACAATAGGTGGAGATCTTCAAGGTTATGACATCAATAGAAATGGGGAAGTAGTAGCAACTTTTACGAATGGGCGTCAAAGTAGTGTAGGTAAGATTGCGGTTTATCATTTCACAAATGAGCAAGGTTTAAATCGTCAGAGCGGAACACGATTTAGTGAATCATCAAATAGTGGACAGGCCATGTTTTTTAAAGATGCACAAGGAAAAAATATTTTAGGTACAGATATTACAAACTTTAAGCTAGAAGGTTCAAATGTCACTATGGAGTATGGTTTGACAGAGCTTATTATTTTGCAACGTTCATATGATGCAAATGCAAAATCAATTACAACAGCGGACCAGATGATGCAAAAAGCACTGAATATGGGTGCTTAGAAAATTTTACAAAAGTGGAACACTTTGTGCTACAAATTCTTTAATAAAATAAAGGATTTCTTATGTTAAAATCACTTTTTTCTGGCGTATCTGGACTACAATCTCATCAAATCGCGATGGATGTAGAAGCAAATAATATTGCAAATGTAAATACAGTAGGTTTTAAATACTCTCGTGCAAATTTCTCAGATCTTTTGGCACAAACAAGGTCAATAGCAACTGCACCACAAGGGAAGCTTGGTGGTAAAAATCCTGTACAAGTTGGTCTTGGCTCTACAGTCTCTTCAATGACAAGAATTTTCTCTCAAGGTTCCATACAAAATTCAGATAAAAATACTGATGTTGCCATTCAAGGTGATGGTTTTTTTATCATCTCTCCTGATGCAGGAAATACATATAAATATACACGTGATGGAGATTTTAAATTTGATGCGGGTGGAAACTTTGTTGACAATAATGGTTTTATCGCCCAAGGTTGGCTTCGTGATACAGATACAGGTAAGGTAGATTCTACTGCACCAATTAAAAACATTAATATTGCGCCAGGGCTTACAACACCAGCACATGCAACTGATGAAGTTGTTTTAAAAGCAAATCTTAATTCAGGACCACATGTCAAAAGTTTTTCTCATGCATATAAAATAGATGATAATGGAAATGTTACTGATTCAAATGACCATGTTGTTCCATCTGGTGATTTAGGCGTTCTTTTTAATAGTAATGGAGATGCTTTTGCTTTAAAAAAAGATCAAGGTATTACTTTGACAGTCAACGGTACTGATTATGATTTACAATATGATCCAGCAGATAACAGTAATGATAAATTTACAACTTTAAAAGATTTGACTGATGATATACGTGATCACATTACAGCTGCATCTTCAACAGCAAAGGTAACAGTAACAGACCAAGGAAAAATTAAAATCGATAACTCTACAGCGGGTGGTAGTGATTTGGACATTAAAATAAAAGGTTATGTTGACGCTGCTAATAATGTTACTGAAAATCCAAGATTTACGACCACTATGAGTGCTTTGGCTGCAGTTTTACCAAATACTACAGGATCAATATCATTTTCTCAAGATATAAATGCAGCAACACACTCTAGCTCGATTGATATATTTGACTCGCTTGGTACAAAACATACATTACGTTCATCATTTCGTAAAGTCTCGGCAAATAAATGGAGTATGACATTAACGGTGCCAGATCCAAGTGAAATTAGTGCAACTGCCCCTAAAAATCAACAAGTAGGAGATATTACTTTTAATAATGATGGCTCTATTGCTCAATATAATCCGGGTTCAATCTCTTTTACAGCGAACAATGGTTCAAAACCATTTCAAACAGTAAAACTTTCCTTTGGTACGCCAAATAAATTTGATGGTATGACAAGTTTTGACAGTGATTCAGCAACTTCCGGAATCTCTCAAGATGGATATACTGGTGGTGATTTAGTTGGTATTAGAATTGATCAATCTGGTACATTAATTGGTTCATTTTCTAATGGGCGCTCTTTTGGTTTAGCACAAATTGCTATGGCAAAATTTACAAATAATGAAGGACTCTCAACTGAGGGCGGTAATGTTTATATTCAAACCGCCAATTCAGGTGATCCTATCATTGGTACTGCGGCTACTGCTGGGCGTGGATTCATCCAGTCTTCTGCACTTGAAGCATCAAATGTTGATCTCTCTCGTGCACTTACACAGCTCATCATCATCCAGCGTGGTTTTCAGGCAAATGGTAAAACTATTACCACTTCAGACCAACTTCTTCAAACTCTCATCGGATTAAAACAGTAATTCAACCCTCTTTTGCTATAATCTCTTCATTAAAAATGAAGAGGTTATACCCATGCAATTTTCTGCTCCACTAAAATCAAACTCAAAAAAAGTAATGTTACTTGGCTCTGGTGAACTTGGTAAAGAGGTCATCATAGAAGCGCAGCGTTTAGGACTTGAAACTATCGCAGTAGATAAGTATGAAAACGCTCCTGCACATCAAGTGGCTCACCGTGCACATGTTGTTAATATGCAAGATAAAGATGCTCTTTTAGAGATCATTCGTCAAGAGAAACCTGACTATATTTTGCCAGAAGTTGAAGCTATAAGCATCGCTGCACTTTTTGAGGCTGAGGCTGAAGGTTTTAATGTCATTCCAAACGCAGAAGCAGTAAACAAGACGATGAACAGAAAGAACATTCGTGTTTTTGCGGCAGAGGAGTTAGAACTTAAAACAGGTCCTTATAAATTTGTAACAACACAGGAGGGTATGCTTGAAGCTGCAAAAGAGCTTGGTTTTCCGTGTGTAATCAAACCTGTTATGAGTTCGTCCGGACATGGACAAAGTATTGTAAAAAGTGAAGCAGATGTGCCAAACTCTTGGGAAATAGCAAAAGAGGCTCGTGGTGATGCGAGTGAGCTCATTGTTGAGGCGTTTGTTGATTTTGATTATGAGATAACAATGCTTACTGCGCGTAATGGTAAAGAGACTGTTTTTTGTGAACCAATAGGTCATGAGCAAAAAGATGGTGATTATGTATTTTCATGGCAACCGATGCAGATGAGCGAAAAAGCGAAACAAAATGCACAGGATATTGCGAAAAAGATTACTGACGGACTTGGCGGTCGTGGTATCTTTGGAGTGGAGCTTTTTGTAAAAGGCGATGAGGTTTACTTCTCAGAAGTAAGTCCGCGCCCACACGATACAGGAATGGTAACACTCATCACGCAAAGTCAGAGTGAATTTGCACTGCATCTTCGTGCGGTACTTGGTCTGCCTCTTGGCTTTACATTTTATGGAGATGGGGCATCTGCTGCGTTTAAAAGTGAATCAGAGGGCTTTGCTCCTGTGGTAGATGTAGATGACAGCCTCTTTAGTGCAAACTCTTTCGTGCGTGTATTTGGAAAACCAGAAGCACACAAAGGACGTCGTTTAGCAGTAGCACTTGTCTTTGATAGAGTAGAGAAAGCTTTAGAAAAAGCAAGAGAGCTTATTCAAAAAATAAAAGATGCCTAAGTTGAAGATAGTTCTTTTAGATGCCATCACATTTGGCAATATCTCTTTAGAGTGCTTTTCTCAGTTTGGAGAGGTAGAAATTTTTGAAAAAACACTCCCTGAGCAAACACAAGAGAGAATAACAGATGCAGATGTTATTGTGACAAACAAAGTTGTTATAACGCAAGAGCATATTGAAAAGACACCATCATTAAAACTTATCTGTGTTGCAGCAACTGGAATGAATAATGTTGATTTAGAAGGAGCAAAAGCACATAATGTTATGGTGAAAAATGTTGCAGGATACTCTACAGATTCTGTGGTACAACACACATTTTCTCTTCTTTTTTACCTTATTGGTCACTCAAGATATTATGATGAGAGTGTCAAGAGTGAACGCTACTCAAAGAGTGGTATCTTTACAGATGTAAGCCATCCATTTTTTGAGATAAAAGGGAAAAAATGGGGTATTATAGGACTTGGAACAATAGGGCGTGAGGTCGCAAAAGTAGTCACTTCTTTTGGTGCAGAGGTAAGTTACTTCTCCACAAGTGGTATAAAGAGAGAGGAGTCATACCCATCTATTTCACTTGAGAGATTGTTAAAAGAGTCCGACATTATCACCATTCACGCACCTCTGAATGAACAAACAGCTAATCTTTTAGATTATGATGCGTTATCAAGTTGCAAAGAGGGAGCCGTCGTACTCAATCTAGGACGAGGTGGCATTGTCAATGAAGAGGCAGTTGCTAAACTTGTAGATGAAAAAAATATCTCTTTTGGACTTGATGTCTTTGAAAAAGAGCCTCTTCCTCTTGAGAGTCCACTCTTAGCAGTAAAAAATAAGAATAGACTCTACATGACACCACATATCGCTTGGACAAGTGTAGAGGCGAGAGAGAGACTTATCGCCTCTGTGTGTGAAAATATTCAGACGACTTTGTAGGAACTTATTAATAATGAACTTGTGTGATGTTGTTGAAATATCAATGATATTACAAAAACAATTCAAGAGTATAAATCAAAAGCTGACATCGTTGTTAGATATTTTGGCTTAGAAGATGAAATTGATACAAGGAATGTTTCAAGGCTTACTTATGAATGAGTTTATTGAGCTAATAGATGATAAGTTGAAGCTTAGTTTACAGTGGTATAATTATAATATTATATGAAAAGGGGTATAGAATAGAAGACTGTAATGATTTAATAACTGTGGATGAGATTAAAAAACTTTACACTTTTGATAAACTCGGAGAGACTATTGAAAAAGTAAAACCACACATAAGAAAAGAACATTGCATTGATAGCCGTTGCCCAAGCAGTGTAGATGAGTATTCTCCTCGATTATCGCACAATGGCAAAGAAGTTTTGTTAGGTTTAAGTGCTAATGGAATACCAAGTTTATTAGAACATTGCTGCATTATGAATGAATATTGCTATACGCAAAGCAGACAGAAAGTTGTTATTATTCACAATATTACTCTTAAAAAAAGTTTAAGAGGCAATAAATTTTTATCTCAAATGATGCAAAGACAAAAAAGATTTTATAAAAAAAATAATTTTAGAAGAATAGTGCTAACAGCTACAAATAGTGGTCTTGTCGTTTGGCATAGATTGGGTTTTAAATATATGCAAAAAAGAGATGAGTTGAAAATTCTTAAAAATTTAAACGACTATCTAAAAGAAGTGCATAGTATTACAAAACGCTATAAAAGTATTCAAGAGGTGGAAGCAAAACTGCTTTATGGAGATGATGAAACAGAGAACTTCACAGATTGGTTAATGAGAAAAGACATCAACCATATCAAGATGATTATGGAGCTTTAAAATGAAAAAAGTATATGCCTTAACCATTATGCATGAAAGTGAGATAGATTTTCAGTGTTTAATTTCTGAAGATGGAAAATATTTTAGAGTTCAAAAAGATGAACTTGATTATGAGACCATGATAAACGAACTTTTATCAAATGGTTATACTTCTGTTAAACAAGTAGATACTGAAAAAATTACACATGGTGATTATGTGTATGAAAAAGCAGTATATGAAGAAGAACATAAAGAGTTTCATACTCCCCAAGAGATTTATGAAGCTCTTTTAGAAGATGGTTTTGATTGCAAATTAGAATCGCAAGACAACTTCATAGATGTATTGGAATTTAGTATAGATGGGCAAGATTTAGGTATAGAAGTTATTACAGCAACGAACAAAATGAAGATTACAACAGCAGCAAATTATCTTTTTAAGGCTGCCAATAATGAAGATTATGAACCAGTAGAGAGAGAAAAATCTGGCAGTTATAGTCTTGTCCTTTCTGACACACAAACAAATAGCTCAATAAAAGAGAGTATTTTACATATACTTAATGAGTTAAAAAACATGAGAATTGATGCTGAAAAGTTTTTTAAAAAAGGGCATTACTACTCATTTCTTATGAGCTTTATAGATATAGCTTCTATGAGACATTTAGAGATATTAACATTGAAAGTTGGTAAAGGGGAAAATGATAAAATATCCTTAAACAAGCAACAACTTTTGCAGATAAAACAGGCAGTAGAAACCATACAAACAAGTAAAAGCTTTGATTATAAAAAAACACAAAAGGATTGGCTTGATGCTTTTGAAATAAATGATAAACAAGAGCGAAAATTTAAACTTCATTCTTTTGATGGTTTTAAGGATGAGGGACAACTGAGAATTTGTTATGTTGAGAGTGAAGAACTATATCGAAAAATACAAGAACATAGCCGAGATGTTATAAATTTCAGAGGGCATTATATAAGTGCAACTCGAACAGTTAAAATAGAGTCTGCTACTATTGTAATAGAAAAGAGTAATAATGATAAGGAATGTTCATGACGGATGGAAAGTTGAACCATTAAAAAACAATGTTATTATTCAAAATGATTATGCCTTCAAAAGTAAAGCATTTAAGAGAGATAGATACAATAATGGCAATCTTCAAATTTAACAACGATAGTTTTGAAAAAGTTGAGCAGACACAATTTTCAAATGAAGGTATCTTAGAGAGACAGCATATTCAAAATGCCCTCAAAAAACAGATAGATGTTATAGCTCCCGATATACTTATAATCTCTGAAGAGTTTTCAGAGTGGAGTGATAGCAAGAGAAGAATAGATTTACTTGGTGTTGATAAAGAGGGAAATATAGTAGTAATAGAACTCAAACGCACTGAAACGGGTGAGCATATGGATTTACAAGCCATAAGATATGCTTCAATGGTTTCAACTTTAACATTTATCAGAGCAGTTGAGATATTTAGTAAGTATCTTCAAACGATTGAGAGCGAATTAAACGCAGAAGATGAACTATCAAGTTTTGTTGGCGATAATATAGAAAACTTTGCGTCTGATGTGAGAATAATCTTAGTGTCAAGTGATTTTTCAAAAGAACTTACAACTTCTGTTATGTGGCTAAATGAAAGAGATTTAGATATTGTAAGCCTCCCCTTAAACCATACTAGTTTAAACGGAACAATTCATCTCTAAATTGTACTTATCTAAATATTCAATGGGGCTTAACTTACCTAAAATTGAGTGAGGTCTATAATTATTGTAGTCAT
>NZ_JALXBK010000104.1 GCF_026991475.1 Sulfurimonas sp.
CCAATATCGGTAAGTGCTACAACTGCTAAAAGCCATAGAAGCGAGAGAACACCATACTCTTCATACATCGAAAAAATAAAAAGAAGTCCTGCAGTAGGGTAGATAAAAGGAAAGAAATCACGCCATTGTACCTCTTTGTTATAAGCGACAAGACTCGCATAGCCAACACCTGCAAGAACAAATAAATCGTCACCATAAGGATAAATTCCAGTAAGAAGCCAAAGAAACGCAGCGTATGGAAGGAGATTGTCTTTTTCAACACCAAATAACTTTATAGCCTCTTTAAATGCGAGTAGGTAAATTACGCCAAAAACAAACCACATCACATAAAAGTTATCTATCCAGCCGATTACAAAAACAGCTGCTAAAAGTGCTACTCCAGTTACTATTCTCTCTTTGCTATTTGCAAACATACCCATAAGTAATCCTCTAAATTTTAATAATAAATAATGATAGTAGTATATCCAATCAGACTTTAATATCCAATTTATGTAAAGGGGGAGTAGCAGAGGAGTCATCCTCTTTTTTGTGGGGTTTTTTCTTTTGAGACATATTTTGCATCTCTTCGTCGGCTTCTTGTTGATTATGTTCACGATCAGGATCAAGAGCGTGAGACTCTTCAGCCTCACGAATCTCTAAGACTTTTTCATCTCTCTCTTGCACAGCCGCCTGAGCCATAAAGTTTTGCAACTCGACGCGGTTTGTATGTGCATTTTGAGGAGCCGTAGCGGCAGGTGTCATTTGATTTACCAAAACAATGTTACCCAAGGGACTTATAGCCATAATATACTCCTCTTACATATGAAAGAATCTCTTTCTAAAAATAGTAACGCAACAAAACTGAAGATTCAGTTCCGAGTGTAGTTTCATCACCAAAACCAAGATTAAATCTCATCTCAGCACCAAGTGTAAACTGCTTATCAAGTGCATACTCCACACCAGCAACTGGACCAAAATTAAAAATTGTTCCAGAATTGTTACCTGTTCCATAATCATAATTGTGTATGCCTGCAAATCCACCATAGTATGCAGTTAAGACACTACTAATAGGCTGCATCATATGTAGTGCAGAACCAACATCTAAAGTAGTTTCTGAATTTCCATTACTTGGATTTTTATCTTGATAAGAAAATCCAAAATAGGGCTCTACTCGCATATTATCTTCTAAAGAGATAGTACCTCTTAATGTCGCGCTATTTTGTCCTGCAACTCCAACACCAAGACCGAATTGTGGCTCATCTGCAACTGCTGCAGTGCTAAGTGCTCCGACTAAAGCAACTGTAGCAACTGTTTTTAACATAAATCGATTCATTTATATTCCTTCCGTATTTAAACTTTTAATCAAATAATACACAAACAATATAAATGAACTTTAACTCCTTGTGTCCACCTCTATAGTCTTATATTTATTATAAAGAACATTCGCACCACTTTGAATGGTAACTTCACGCCTTGGAGTATAATCGACCAAAAATTTATCTTCTGCAGTCGTCGTAAAATCTACACAGAGTCTTGCTGCTGCCATAATGATGTTTTGCGGTAAATTTTGCTTATCAGTTGTAATGATAACATGCGCTGAGGGTCTATCTTTCATATGAAGCCAAATATCTTTTGCCCTTGCACTCTTTAGTAGTTCAACATTTCCTCTCTCATTTTTTCCAAGCTGTACTTTGTAACCCTCTACCCAAAAAACTTCTATTGAGTCATTGAGTTTTATTTTCTTATTTTGCACCCGTTTAGGAAAAAGTAGCTCAATTTTTGCCACATCTTTGGCTGCGTTTACAGTGTGCATAAAAAGCTTAATGTGTTCAATCTTTGATGAGAGTGACTCCTCTTCAATATAGAGATGTTTAGCTCGCTGTTTTGCTTTTTTGCTTCGACTAAAAAACATCTCACTTATCATAAATGGGGTAGCATAGCCTTTATCAAGTGCTATATTTATCTCTGTTGCATCGTAATCTTGAAGTGTCAGCCTTGTTTCGTACGGTTTAATCTTCGCTGCATTTGCAAGAACAAGGTTGCCATAATGCTGGTATTTCTGAGCCTCTTGTTCTAAATCTTCTTGAGAGTCTAATTTTACATAAAGTTTTTCAAGTTTTTTAAGCTTCTTTTGCAAGTAGGCAATTTTTTGTTTTTTAAGGCTCTCTAATTTTGTATTTTGCTCTTTTTCATAAACTCCAAATAAAAATGCTTCCACATCTTCAATAGGGTACTCTTTTGCTACAAATGGAGCAGGCTTCACATCTAAAAGGGTATGCCCAACACGCACCTCTCTATAGGAGGAGAATAGGTCAATATGACGCAACGCTTCAAGCACAATATTTTGTGCATCTAAAATAATCACATTGGTATATTTTCCCGTAAACTCGAGCTGAATGTAGGTTATCTCTTTTTTATAAGCAGATGCTAAAGAAGTTTTTATGCGTATGATTTTATCACCATTTAAAAGCTCAATATTTAAGATATTTGAACGATTAAAACGCTTTGCAAGAATGACATCAAAAGGAGCATTATAAACTTTTGAGCGTGGGTACTCTTGACACTTAAATATGGAAGAGTTTGAACGCTGCATATTAAAATAGAGCGCATCATTTTTATCAAATACTATTTTTACAGTTGTATCATTTACTCTATGCGCAGCAGAAATTTTTGTAAATTTTTGCAGATACTCTACTATCTGTTTGAGCTGGGAGAGTTTCATTCCTGCACTAACTTTGAACTTGGTTTTCCAACATAAAATCCCTGTGCTAAATCCACACCAAGCTCTTTAATTTTATTATATGTCTCTTCATCTTTGACATACTCTGCAACTGTCTTCATATCTAAACTTTTTGCCAGACTTACTATTGCTTTTGTAAGTTTTATATTTTTATCATTTGTAACCAAATCTTTTATAAAGACTCCATCAATTTTAATAAAATCAAAATGCATATCTAAAAATCGACTTAAGTTAGAGTTTTCCACCCCAAAATCATCTACTGCCATCTTAAATCCCATCTCTCTTAAAAGAGTCAATTGTTCTTTTATTGCATCTGCATTTTTCACAACAGTAATGTTTTCTAAAATTTCAAAAGTTACACGAGAGGGGTCAATTGAATACTCTTTTGTATGATTTTGTAAATAGATTAAAAAGCTCTCATCTGTAAGATCTTTTTGAGTTAAGTTTATGGAAAATTCTACATCATTATCACGCATATAGGCAAAACTTTTTTTAATGATAGTCCGCGTAATAGTAGTTAAAAGCCCTAGTTTTTCAGCAGATCGCAAAAAATGAATAGGGTCCGTCACCTCAGCATTATAAACACCTCGTGCAAGTACTTCATACTTCACAATCTTGTTCGTTTGCGTATCTTTTATAGGCTGATAATAGGGTTCAATGCCATCATTGTCGATTAATTCTCTTGTTAAACGCAGCCATTTAACAGCCTCTCTTTTATCTACAAAATCCAAATCTTTTTCATTGTAAATCTCAAAATGCCTACTACCAAACTCTTTTGCTTTATCAAGAGCATATTCACAATTTACCAGTGTTTGGGCAACCTCATCTCGAATTTTATCTGCCCCTATACAAAATGAGATATGAATTTCCACATCATCTACTACAACATTATCATTGTCAAAAAAGGCAACGATTTGATTACAGTCAAATGCCACCTCTTCTTTTGTATTAACATCTATAAGATAAGCGAATCTATCTGATTCTACTTTATATAATTTTGAGTTACCAATAACAGAAAAAAGTTTTTTTGCTGTATTTTTTATGACCTCATTTGCAAAATCTTTACCATACTCTTTATTTAAAACAGAAAAATGAGAAATATCTAAAAGAACCATGTAGCCCTTTTCTCTGCGTATCAAATCTTTTTTAAGCATCGTTGCGTTTGGAAGAGATGTTCTTTGGTCATAAAGATATTTTGTCTCAAGCTCATAAGTTTTTTCTTCAACCATATGTTCAAGATTTTTATTGTACTGTGCATACTTTTGTTCCATATCAAGTCTATAGACTACTTTAGAGACAACTGAAAGAAACTGTTCAAGATCAAATGGCTTTAACAAATACCCATCAACCCCATACTTTATACTCTCTAAAAAGTACTTTGACTCTGTATGTGCAGAGAGAATTAACAGAGGAATTGTAGAGTTTACTGAGCGTATCAAAGATATAAGTTCCATGCCACTTAGATGTGGGAGCGTGATGTCGGTAACAACCAAGTCAATATCATTATTATTAAATTTTTCCCATGCCTCTTTACCATCCTTTGCACTAATGATTTTTGGAAAAAATGTACCTAAAAAGTTAATAAGCTCCTCTCTCGTTGTTGTATCATCTTCAACAAATAAAATAGTCAAATTTTTTGCATTAGATATGAGTTCTTTTAACGTGGATTTTTGCTGATACATTTAAGAGTTCCTAAAAAATTTACATACAAACATAGTTTACCATAACATTAAGTAACTTATGTAAAGGAGTTGCTATAATTGCAAAAATAATCCAATCTAAAGAGAAAAACTTGCAGACACCCAAAGGTTTTGGTAAAAATTACTTTACATTAGCAGCAATCCAAGCCTTTATATCTATGCAAAAAATAGTAGCACTCAGCAGTGCCGCATGCACTCTCGATGGAAAACCACTAAAGATAAAAATCAACTCTCCACCCTCTTCCTAACAGCATTTAAACACACAAAAACCAAACAAACCATAACTATACAATTTAGACTTTAAGGATACAAATGAAAAAGAAAATACAACTCTCACTGCTTGGTGCAGTTTTGGCAATATCTGCACATGCAGAGAATCAATATACGCTTGAGAACATCAATGTAAGTGCCTCTCAAGGGACAACACTCAAGAAAAAAGATGTTACAGACAGTGTGACCATCATCACAAAAGAAGAACTTGAAGAGTCTCGCGTCTCAACACTTAATGAAGCGCTCAACAAGCTTGCAAACCTCAGCATGACTCAAAACGGGGGCAGAGGAACATCTGCATCTTTTTACATTCGAGGTATGAGTTCAAAACGTATTTTAGTGCTTATTGACGGTGTACGCTACAACAACCCGACTGCAATAGGCGCAGCAGCTGAATTTTCACAAATCATGCTTGACAATGTAAAACGTATCGAAGTCATCAAAGGAGCACAATCAGGTGTTTGGGGCTCCGATGCAAGTGGTGGTGTTATTAACATCATTACAGCAGGTGCAAAAAAGGGTCTTTATGCCTCAGCAGCAATTGAGTACGGTTCTTATAACAGCGCAAAAACATCTTTACACGCCTCTTATGGAGCGAAAAAATTTGACATCACCGCAAACAGTCTGCTCTACACAACTGACGGATTTTCAGCAGCTGAGCCTAAAAAAGGAAGTGCTAACTATGGAAAACGTTATGATGATCTCGGACTTGAAAAAGACCCTTATATTAACAGAACGAACAATTTAAAAGTAGGCTACAACTTCACGCAAAACGATAGACTTGAAGCAAGTGTGAATATTATTAAATCTACTGTAAAATATGATAATGGAGCGGGAGAAGCAAATGATTCTCCAATCCCAAAAACTACACTTTTTAACCGTTTTTACAATGTTGCCTTTACCCATAAAGATAAAACAAATGATATGAAAATCACTTACAATACATCTATCTTCGACAGAGATATTGTTGCTACATACGGTCGCTACTACTACAACGGTAGTGTAAACGAGCTCAAAGCTGAGGATAAAATCAACTATATGAAAGATAGCTTTGTACGTATTGGTGCTTCTTACCAAAAATTTGAACAAAAAAAACTTGAAGCAGGAAAAAATAAAGATTATACTGCCCTATCTGCATTTATAACAAACTACAATAAGTATAATCTCTTAGCGGATAATAATACAATTATTACAGAATCCGTACGCTATGACAATTATAGTACATTTGACAACTCTATTACAGGAAAATTAGGAATCAAACAATTTATTAAAAATGATTTTTATCTTAGTATAAATGCAGGTACTGGTTACAATGCCCCAACACTTGGTCAACTCTATGGATCATCATATTCTAACCCAAATCTAAATCCAGAGAACTCTCTCACAACAGATATTACTCTTGGAAATGACACAGTGTGGATTACAGGGTTTTATAATGAGATTACAGATCTTATTGAATATGATTTCACAACATCTAAATACATTCAAACTTCAGGAAAATCAAAATTTAAAGGTGTGGAACTTGGTTATCAGGACTATTTCGGTGATGCACTTGGCGTTAAAGCACTCTATACCTATCTGAGAACGGAAGATGCAAAAGGAAAAACTCTCGCTCGCCGTCCTGTAAATCAACTCGATGCTTCTGCTACCTATTATGTATCTGATGATTTTGACATCGGGGCAAATGTACAGTATATTGGTACAAGATATGACAAAGCAGGAGATACAGGGGCTCAAACAGGAAGATATGCAATAGCAGGTCTTGTTGCAAATGTCAAAGCAAGTAAAAACGTAAACTTTTATGCTAAAATTGACAATCTAACAGACAAATACTACCAAACAGTTGATGGTTATGCAACAGCAGGAAGAAGTCTCTACGTAGGACTTGTAGCAAAATACTAAGGATAAAAAAAGATGAGTATAAAACATATTCTCCTACTTTCACTTTTTATACTCAATCTTTGGGCAAATGAGAGAATTGTCTCTCTGAGTCCTTCCATTACAGAGATAATCTACGGACTACACAAAGGCAATGAACTTGTAGCGACAAGCAGCTACTCACTCTACCCAAATGCAGCAAAAAAGCTGCCCATCATCGGCGGATATGAAAACCCAAATATAGAAAAAATTATCTCTTACGCACCAACACTTGTTATAGGACAAACTTTTAACCGACACACACTCAATCAGCTACAATCTTTTGGTGTTAAAACACTCACGCTCAATCTCAAACGCTTAGACTCCATCAAAAAGTCCATATTGACTGTAGGCAAAGAACTTGGCGCAAGCAAAGAGGCAAAAATCCTAACAAACAAGATAACAAACGCAATAACAACAGCTCACAAGAGTAAAAAGCCACACAGTGTTATGATAGTGTACGGATTACACGAGGATCTACGAGGAGGCATTTACATCGCAGGGCATGACATATTTTTTGAAGACATCATCAAAGCCTGTGGCAATACAAATGCCTACACAGCAAACACAACGAATCAACCGGTACTTTGTTATGAAAATGTTATAGCCCTCAATCCCCAGCAGATCATTATCCTCCACTCTCATGCCACCGAACCGAATGTCAATGTAAAAAAAGCGCTTCAAGCGTGGTACGCCATTCCCACGCGTGCTGCAAAAAACCATAAAATCAGCATCATCGATGAGGATTACCTCCATATTCCCTCACAAAGAGTCGCACTTACCATCAAACGGCTCTGTAGGGAGATGAATGATTAAGTGTGCAGAGCTTAGCATCTCATTTCAAAACAAAAACATTCTAAAAGATGTCACGCTAGAAGTAAAAAATCATCTAAGCATCTTAGGTGCAAATGGTTCAGGAAAGAGCAGCTTTGCAAAAGCACTTTCAGGGCTTATAGAGTATGATGGTGACATAACAATAGACTCACAAAACATCAAAACACTCACACCAAATGCAAGAGCAAAACTTCTCTCCTACATTCCCACAAAACTCGAACTCTATGACAAGCTTATAACAGTAGAGGAGTTTGTACTTTTAGGAAGATTTCCCTACAAAGAGAGCCTCTTCTCCTATGCAAAAAAGGACTACGACATCGTCAAAGAGATGCTTGAGTTTTTAAGCATCGCTCACTTGGCAAAACATACCCTTGCAGAGCTTAGTTCTGGTGAGCAGCAACTCACACTTATAGCACAAGCACTCACACAACAGAGCAAAATTATCATCTTTGATGAACCAACTGCAAACCTTGACCCGAAAAACTCAAAAATCATAGCCGAGCACATCAAAGCACTCAAAGAAGAGCATACCATCATTCTCATCACACACGATCTGCATCTTGCTGCGTTTATAGACTCACAAGTGCTTTTCATCAAAGACAAATCTGCAAAACTTTATGACAAAGAGTTCTTCTCTGACACAATGCTCGAAGAACTCTACGGTGTTGCGTTTAGCAATCTGGCGGTGCGTTATGATTAAAAATCTACTCTGGTTCACACTTATAGTTCTCTTTTTTATAGCTCCTTTTGTCGGTGCGGTTGACCTCTCTTTAAGTGAAATTTTACAGGGCAACACCCTAAACGCAACTATTTTTTACGACCTACGGCTGCCACGTGTACTCTTTGCATTTTTTGCAGGGGGTATTTTAGCACTCAGTGGTCTGCTTTTTCAGACACTCTTTCGCAATGCGCTTATGACTCCCTATACGCTTGGCATCTCAAGCGGTGCTGTTTTGGGTGCAGGCATCGCTATAAAGCTCGGACTTGCCACGCTTTTGTTTGGCATCGGTGCTGTGAGCCTTTTTGGTTTTGCAGGTGCACTGCTTACTGTCTTTTTACTCATCTACCTCTCACAGTTTTTACGCGCATCTGGGCAAGAGGCACTCCTACTGCTTGGCATCGCACTCTCACTCTTTTACACCTCTGTTTTGATGGTCATCTTCTATCTCGGTTCTGCTATTCAAAACGATATGCTCATCCGCTTTACCATGGGTTCGCTCTCTGTCATTGGATGGAAGTACCCCATACTTATCGCCGTTGTAGCACTTTTACTCCTGCTTTTTGTCTACCGTTACAAGTTTGAACTCCAACTTATGAGCGTCTCGGATGAGCAGGCAAAACTTAAGGGAGTCAATACAAAAAAAGTGACGCTCCTGCTACTCGCTGTCTCCTCTTTAGCCATCGGCGTACTTGTAAGCATTAGCGGTCCCATCGGCTTTATCGGGCTTATTATTCCGCACATCATCCAACGGCTCTACCCTGTAAACATCACACAGCGAATTTTAAAAACAACACTCTTTGGAGGACTCTTTCTCGTTACCTGCGATATGCTCTCACGTACAATCCAAACGCAAAGTGAACTCCCCATCGGCATCATCACAGCCATCATAGGCGGGCCATTTTTTATCTATCTCATTATCGCAAACGCGAAAAAATAAGCTTCTTTTAGGCATAATTCTCTCTTCGTTTCAAGGAAAAACAGTGAATAAAAAATTATATATGGTCTCTCTAGGTCCAGGTGATATAGAACTTCTCACACTTAAAGCCCTAAACGCCTTTAAATCGTGTGACGCTATTTGCGTTCCTACAAAGAGTGCAGATAACAGCTTTGCAAAATCCATCAGCCACAAAATCGTCTCAAATGCTTTAGAGCTTTTAGCTATAGATAAAACTATAGTCCCTGTCTATTCACCTATGCATTTTATCTATGAAGATTGGGTACATGAAGCAGACATCATTTTAGATACTCTTAACAAGCACAATAGAGTCTGCTTTGTCACACTTGGTGATGCTGCCATCTACTCAAGTATCTACTATTTGCTTGACATCATTAAAGAAAAGAATAAAGCTGTTTATGAGAGTTGTGAGGTTATCGCGGGTGTTACCTCTTTTAGTGCGGCATCAGCTGAAGTAAAAAAGGGACTATGTCTGGGGGATGAAGAGCTTCTCATCAAACCTATCAACCCGCGGGGGGAAGTAAAAAGCACACAAATTTTAATGCGTCCTAAAATAGGAATGGATACAGAAGTTCTAGGCGATGGAGACTTTTATACCTTTGAAAATATGTACCTTAAAGATGCAAAAATCACACCTTCAAAGATAGCAAGAGTCAAAAAATATATGACGCTCTTTATCAACTTTGCAAAAAGAAGTTAGTTTACTTTCTTCCAATCGCCTTTTTCTTCACCGCTTAGTTCATACTTATTTAAGTAACCTCGTGGGGTAAGAACTCTGCCATCACTGGTGAGTTTTGTAGTAGAGTTGCCTATAAGCAGAGTTGTGGACATATTGACATCTTCATTTTCCACACCTGCATCTACAAGCTCTTTTGCCGTAACGATTTTTATCATCTGATTTTTTCGTCCCAAATCACGCGCTATTACAACAGGACGATTTTCATCTATAGTTTTCAACTGTTCAAGCATACCTGCATAAGGTTCAAGACGACTTCTACTTTTTGGATTATAAATAGAGATGACAAAATCAGCTTCAAGTGCAAAGCGTATGCGTTTTTGAATAAGCTCGGCAGCAGTGAGTCTGTCTGAGAGAGAAATAAGACAAAAATCTTGACTCAAAGGCGCACCCACTTCAGATGCAAGTGCCAAAACGGAGCTAATGCCTGGAAGTGCCGAGTACTCAATGGTATCCCAAAGTTCCAAGGTATCAAGTAGTTCAACAACTAAAGAACCCATAGCATAGACATTAGCATCGCCATTTGAAAGTAATGCAACGGTGCGTCCTTTTTTTGCCTCATCAATGGCATATTGTACGCGTTCTATCTCTTTTGTCATAGGGGTTGTAAAGACCTCTTTGTCGGTAACTAACTCTGGTAAATCTTTTGCATACTTTGTGTAAGCAACAACCAAATCTGCCTCTCGTATAGTATTTATAGCCTCTTGTGTTAAGTATCTGTCTCCACCTGCACCGGTTGAAACTAATGTTAATTTTCCCATATCTTCTCCTATTTTTAAAATGAAGCGGCTATAGTTACACCGCCATAAATTCTTTTATTTAAAAAGAGTGTTTTATGCTTACTTGCTAAAAGTGCCGCAGGTTCTGCCACTCCTTTAATGTTAAAAAACTTTGTCGCTTGGCTTGGAGAAAAATCATGCGTAAGCGCATTTATTGCATCCTCATCAAAAAACTCTAGCTCTTTTTGAATCTCTTTGGCATATTCAAGCAGCCCAACTTCATCAGATTTTGCACTAAAACTGGCAAGTTTACTCACTTGTGAGAGTTCTAAGCCGTGCTCATAACAAAAACGCTTTACTGCGTTTAATATCTCTTCTTTAGAGGTATTGCGATTCATTCCTAAACCCAAACTTATCTCTTGAGGCTGAATCTGTAAAGAGCTGTTTGGCAGTTTTTGCGGCGTGATATAAACAGTTGGAATATCTTCGCGAAACTGTTCTAAATCATCAGGTGAGCAAAAAATAAAATTCTCCTCTTTGTAGCCTTCAAATGCTTTTAGCGCTTCAATCATGCAAGGGTAAGTGACAACCTGTACCTGCTTTTTATTGATGATGGCATTTGAGACCTCTGCTAATGACTTCAAATTACTGATGGCATAGTCATACTTTTTTGCAAACATATCAAAAGCAAGCACTTTTATCTGATCTGATGCGGTTGTGACAAAGTTTACACACCCATCTATCTGCTCGCACAACTCATTTGCGAGTTCATTCGCACCTCCTAAATGCCCAGAAAGCAGAGGAATAATCCGCTTTAAATCAAGTGTCATTATAAGCACCGCAGGGTCAGTAGCCTTGTCTTTTAAATGGGGCGCAATCTTACGAATAACTGCACCAGTTGCCATGATAAAGATGATGGCATCAAACTCAGCCCACGCAGTAGGCAATATATCATCTACTTTTTTAAATATATGAAATTCTGCTCCAAACTCTTGTGTATCTTGGGACTTGTTAAAAACATGACACTTATGCTTTTGCAAGTACGGCAGAAGCTTTTTTGCTGCGTTCAGACTTGGATCGTTAATAGTAGCTATGGCTATTTTCATACTCTTCCTTACAGGGCTTTGGACTTTTTCTCGCCCTCTTTTTTATATTTTTGTGCATAAAGGTGTGAATCAACTGTGGCTTTTTGGTGTAAAAACTCCCCAAACATAATGAGTGCCACCCCTTTAATGTGAGAAACTTTCTCTTGTATATCTGAAATAGTACCTTTGTAAACCTTTTCATCCGCCCAAGTAGCACGCTCAACTACCCAACATGGGGTATTTTTAAGATAACCCAGCTCCAAAGCACTCTCTTTGAGTTTTTTAATCAGGGATATAGAGAGATAAAAGGCAAACGATGAGTGTTTGTTTGAGAGCAGCTGCTTAAGCGACTCAGGATTTGGTGTACGCCCCTCAACCCGTGAGATGATAAGTGTCTGCGAAACCCCAGGAATAGTGTACTCAATGTTAACAGCTGCCGCCGCACCAAACGCAGCAGTCACACCAGGAATGGTTACATACTCTATGCCCTCACTCTCTAAAAACTCTATCTGTTTA
>NZ_JALXBK010000105.1 GCF_026991475.1 Sulfurimonas sp.
TTGCGACACTTCTGTGGTTGCATGTTCTTGCACAAAAAGGGGTAAAGATTGGTTGGGGTGAGTATATGAAAGTAGGGCTGGTAATTACCCCTCCTGTACTTTTAGTAGCGCTTTTAGGACTTTTATAGATGGCTTTTGAAGATGCACTCCACACATTAACACTTAGTGATGACGGCTCATATACAGCGTACTCAAAAGAGTATGACGAACACTATCACTCCACAAAAGATGGTGCGCTCAAAGAGTCTTTGCAAAAGCATGTTATACCTGCGTTTGAATTGATAGAAAAAGATGAGGTAAATATTTTAGACATCTGTTATGGGCTTGGGTTTAATACTTTAGCAACGATTTTGTATTACCGACAAAACAGACCGCAAACAAAGCTCAATATCTTCTCGCCAGAACTTGATGCCTCACTTGTAAAGTCTTTAGAAGATTTTAGCTACCCAAAAGAGTTTGAAGTGTTGCGAGAGATTATTATTGCACTCAGTAGGGAAGGGTTTTATAGAGATGAACAATTGTTCATAGAACTGTTTTTAGGCGATGCTAGGGAGTATATTGCAAAGTTTGAAGATTTCTTCGACATTGTCTATCAGGATGCTTTTTCTCCTAGTACCAATCCGATTCTTTGGACAAAAGAGTATTTTGCAGACATCGCAAAGGCTATGAAAAAGGATGGTGTGCTTACTACATACTCTATTGCGTTTAAAATACGACTTGCTCTTTATGAAAATGGTTTTTATATCTATTTAAATGAGGGTGAGGGCTACAGAACGGCAACACTTGCCTCTCAAACGCAGCTCCTAAACGCTGTGAGTGTGGATATGGAACATAAAATTTCTTGTAATCCTAACATTAAATCAATTAGGGATTAACTTTTATATTAGACTTCTTTCATAACCTAGATATATTTCAGAGGGAAGAAAAAAAGATGAAATTGTGCAAAATCTTTTTTGAAGCGTAGCCGTAGCTACGGTGAGGAAAAGTTTTGTGCAAGTTCGCTTTTTTTATCCCTCCCTTTGGGCAATTTATAGAGAGCTTTACTCTGCGTTAGATAACCTTCACCGTAGCTACGGCTACGCTGAAGAACATCTGTCTTGATTAAAACTCTCTATAAAATGCTGAAGTATATTTAGGTTATGAAAGAAGTCTATTTACTAAGTGTTATCAATTAACCTATAAAATTTTATTTAACAAACTTGATAGACAAAGGATAAAGTATGAAAAGAAAAGTTATGATATCAACACTGTTGGCAGGTATTCTCCTCTCAACATCAGCACTCTACGCAAATGTAAATGATGCAGTAGCTTCAAAAGAGGCAAAGGCATTAAATAATCCGAATTCTGTAAAAGCGCATGCTATGGCACAAGCAGATGTACAAAGCACTCGTTCAAAAGATGCGTTTAGAGCAAAAATGGATATGAAAAGTTTTACAAAAGAGGCAAGAGGAGATGATGCAAAAAGACTTAAAGCTATTGTTAGCAAAGAAGCAACGCAACATAGATTAGCTCTTAAAAAAGCACCAAAAGAGGTAACAGAAGGTTTACAACAAACTGTAGTAGCATTAAGAGCATTGCACCAAAATAAAATAAAACCTGCAAAAGAAGCTCTTGAAAAAGCGACAAAACTATTTGATAAAGCATTGAAAAAAGATCCACAACTAGCACTTGTTCCTATTGCGGATGAAATTCGGGTAAATGATTTTACAGGAGATGCTAAACTTGTTAAATATATCATAAATGCAGCGCAGTCTTTACTTAAAGATCACGATACACAAGCAGCTAGAAATATGCTTCTCCCTTTACAAGATGAAATGGATATGACAACACAATTTATACCGATGGGTACATATCCAGTTGCTACAAAAGAGGCTCTAAAAATGCTTAATAAGGGTAACTCAAAATTAGCATTTTCAGCTTTAGCTACGGCTCTTAATAGCGTTGTGACACAGGTAGTGGTAGTTCCTTTACCTCTTATTACAGCACAAGATTTAGTTTTAGAGGCATCAAAACTCGATAAATCAAACAAAAAAGATGCACTTAAACTACTCTCTAGTGCAGATGATGAACTTGAAAAAGCAGTTCTTTTAGGCTACACAAAAGAACATTCGGCAGAGTATAAAAGTTTACAAACTCAGGTAAAAAATATTGAGGCAGAGATACGCGGAAAAAATATAGTTGCAAAACTTTATGATCACATTAAAAATGATTTTAAATCTTTAGTCTCTAAACATGAAAAAGAGCATACAGTGAAAAAACACTAGTATTTACTATCTAGACTCCATTTTTTTGATGGGGTCTAGGCGTTAGTTACTTTACTGCTTAGCTTTAAAGCTATAGTAGTACTGCAAGTTTTACGATATAAAAGCCCCCAAAGATTAGCCACAAAAAGAGGATGCTTGCTAAATAAATTGGCTTCATTCCTGCCTTTTTGAATTTATCTATACTTGTCTCCATACCTAAGGCACTCATTGCCATTGTAAGTAAAAATGTGTCTATAGAGTTAATGCTTCCTACTACATGTAGAGGCAAGAGATTTAATGAATTAAATCCAGCTACGACCATAAAAAAGACTGCAAACCAAGGAATGACTATTTTAGCTTTTTGTTTATTTGACACATCTTTACTTGTTTTTGCAAGCCAAAACCCCAAGACCAATAAAAATGGTGCTATCATCATTACTCGTATCATCTTGACTATTACGGCTGTCTTGGCAGTTTCAGCACCTACGGCATTTCCCGCTGCTACGACATGAGCCACTTCGTGGATTGTTCCACCTATGTATATACCCATCTCTTGAGGCGTAAGTGGAATGTAACCCATCCTATATAAAAATGGATACAAAAACATAGCAATTGTTCCAAATATAATGACGGTTGAAACTGCTATGGCAGTTTTGTATGGCTCACCTTTTAATACAGGTTCTGTTGCCAAAACTGCTGCTGCACCACAGATAGAGCTTCCCGCTGTCACTAAAATGGTAGTATCTCTGTCCATCTTTAAAAATTTTGTGCCGACAATGTATCCGATGATAAATGTCAGAGTGACTATAGTAACACTTGTAAATATTCCAGATATTCCTACTGCTTCTATACTTTGAAAAGTTAATCTAAAACCATATAGTATGATTCCAGCTCTTAGGAGTGTTTTTGTAGAAAAAATAATTCCTGGAACCCACTCTTGGGGAAGCTTGTTTCTGAGGGTGTTTGCATATACAATCCCAAGGACTATACCAATGATAAGCGGGCTAATAGCCAAATGCTTAAATATAGCAAAATCAGCCAGATAAGTGGCACTCATAGAAAAAAGTGCGACAAATAGTATCCCACTTAGTGTGTTAGTTCTGTTTTCTTTCGTAAACATAATATAAACCTTTGTAATTTTTGTGAAGTATATAATTAATTAATACATAAGTAAAATAAATTAAATTTGATATAATAATTAATATTATTTATAAGGAATATGTGATGACACTTAAAGAGTTAAATATTTTCTATCATTTATGTGATGATTCTCACATCTCAAACTTAGCTAAAAAACTAGGTCTTACACAATCTGCTATATCTCTAGCCATAAAGTCACTAGAAAAAAAGGTAGATGAACAACTTTTTGACAGACTTGGTAAGAAGTTGGTATTAAATGAGAGAGGTAGGTTTTTTAGACAAAAAACTGAGCCTTATTTTATAGCTCTTAATGATGCTAAAAATTTATTTAAAAATGAGAAAATTTCGGGGATTTTAAAGATTACTTCGAGTAAAACAATAGGTGATTATATCATACCTCAAATTATATTTGATTTTTTAAATTCACATCAACATGTAGAGATAAAAAAAGATATTCAAAACTCCAAAAACATCATTAATCTAGTAAAAAATTATGAAATTGATATGGGCTTTATAGAGTCTGTTTGTGATGATCCTGACATCATAAAAAAAGAGATAAAAAAAGATAGATTTGTAGTTGTTACAAGTGATAAAAAACTAAAAAATAAAACTTGCTATATTGATGAGTTATTAGAAAAAAAATGGCTTTTAAGGGAGAAGGGTTCTGGTACGAGAGATATTTTTTTGAATTCTATAGAAGATACAGCTAAAGAGTTGGAGATTTTTATGGAATTTAGTGCATTTGAAGAGGTGAAAACTATTCTTTTTAACAATCCTCAAACCATTACCTGCCTCTCTAGATTTGTAGTGGAAAAAGAGTTGCAAAGGGAAGATCTTTTTGAAGTAAAGCTAAAAAATCTTCAAATAGAGAGAAAGTTTTACTTGATTTATCATAAAAATAAATATAAAAGTAAACTATTTATTGAGTTTGAAAACAGTTTATTATCTGAAAAATATTGACTAAAGCTTAAATACAATTCCAGATTCCATTGTTTTGATGGGGCGCAGACTGATAAACGCAGCAGTAATACTGACAATAAAAACTCCTAAAAATCCAATGAATGGTGCAAACCACATAATGCGAAAAGGAAAACTCGCACTTGATATTGCTTCACCAAAGAGTGCCGATATTCCAACACCTATGCCACTTCCTACTACTGCCATAATGAAAACTTGCGTATATATCATATCTGTGAGTTGTTTTATAGAGGCACCCATTGCTTTTAAAACGGCGTATTGTTTAATGTTTTCATAGGTAAACATATAGAGCATCACGCCTGTTACTCCAAAACCTACAAGCATTGCTAAAACGACCATATTTACCATATCGCCGACATCTTCTGAGTTTATTAAGTACCACATAACCGTCTCTTTTTTAAACGCATTACTTGTGATGGCTTTAAGTCCTGTCTCTTTAGAGATGCGTTTTGCAAGTTTTTGTGGTGAAATATTTTTTGCAGGACGAACCATAATAAAAGTGATGTATCTCTTCTCTCCTGGAATTAAGCGTTTAAAATTTGATGTGCTTATATAAAGAAGTGGTCTTGGTGGAAAACGGGGAATAGTGTGTGAAACTCCAGCAACAACAACTCTTTTTGAGTTTATAAGCATCTCATCGCCATAACGGAGTTCTCTTGTTGCTGCGTTTAGATGAGAACCGTTATATGCCCACATATCTTTTTTGTGTATGGGTGTTTGCAATTTACCATCAGTACCACCACTATCAATAATAACACTATTTGGAATACGCAACAAATTTGCAGGTTTTGGAGCACCACTAAGCGTGGCATCATCTACGCCTATTGCTTGAAAAGATTGGAAGTGTCCATTTGCATATCGTGCTGTCATATCGCCTAAATAAAGAGGAGAAGCATACTCGACACCCTTTACACCTTTTACAATTCCTAAAGAGGAGTTGCTCATATTTATTGTCGCTTCAGCAGAGCTTACAGCACTATCCATAACCCAAACTTTTGCACTTGGATTTTCACTTACAAGAGCGAAACCCCTTGTCATAAAACCTGCAAAGTAACTCATAGCAAAGCTCACTAAAAACGCAGTAAAGGCAACACCAATTAAAAGCCCTAAATATTTAGTCTTATCGTGTAAAAGCATCTCAATGGCAACTCTAAACATTAGTTGCCTTTAGAATTTTCAATGAAAACATCAAGCATTTCACCAACATAGAGAGGAAATTCAGGTTTATTTTTTACGCTGTAAACAACTTGAAGAACCCTTGTATCTGTCTGCTCAGTAGAAGTTCCTGTAAGGTTTGTTTTTGGTGTAACCATTGGTATGGTGTAGAGATAAGAGAGTTTTACTTTTTGCTTAGGATTCCCTCTTATAAACGCGGTAGCATCTGCATTCTTTTGAAATTTCCAACTGTCAAATTCATTAATGTTTACTTTTATATTAAGCTTGTTACTTCCTAAAATAAGTGCTTTTGAATTTCTGCTAAAGTAAGAACCTACTGTAAGATTTGAGCGTAAAACTATGCCATCAATCGGTGCATAGACTTTGTAGAGTTTTAGCTCATCTTGGAGTGCTTTGAGTTTTTGTTTTGCAAGAGTCAAATTATCTTTTGCTTCAGAGTAATCATCTTTTAGTTTTGTATATTTCTCATTTGTAACCATATTTGCAGAGAGTTTTTTCATATTTTGTATGATGTTAAGCTGATGTTTGGCACTTTGTAGTTTTGCTAATGCTGATTGTATAGCTGCGTTTAGTACGGCAATATTACTCTTTTTTGCACTATCATCCAGTGTGAAAAGTAACTCTCCTTTGTCAACTTTGTCGCCACTTTGTACAAATATTTTTTCTATAACGCCATTAACGCTTGCACCAATTACAATATTTTTACTTCCTGCTTCTACAATCCCTGTTCCTGCTATAAAAGATTTATAGGGAAGTTTAAGGGCGGGAAGGGCTACATTGTTGCCTGATTTTTCCATATCGTTATAGTAAACAGTTCCCATCGCTACAGCAATGCCAACAAGTGAGAGAAAAATAAGTATGAAAAAAGTTCTCATAAAGCCACCTTTGTAATTTTTCCATCTTCCATATGTACAATTCTATTTGCATATTTATATATTCTATTATCGTGCGTTACTACTATCATACTAGCACCTTTTTCTTGAATGATTTTTGTTAAAAGTTCCATAACGATCTGTCCTGATTTATGGTCTAAACTACTTGTGGGCTCATCACAAATAATAAATTTTGGATTATGAACCAACGCTCTTGCAATGGCGACGCGTTGTTGTTCTCCACCACTAAGTCCACTTGGTTTTATATGCTCTTTTGCATTAAGTCCGACTGCGTTTAGCATCTCTTGTGCACGCGTGAGGGATTTTGCTCTTTGCACCCCTTTTATGGTTAAAGGAAGTGCAACATTATCTATGGCACTAAGAGAGGGTAAAAGATTAAACGCTTGAAATACAAAGCCGATATTTTCTCCTCTAAAGGCAGTAAGTGTTGCATCATCCATTGTTGCTATATTTTTTTCTAAAAGCTCACAACTTCCACCCTCAAAATGGAGTAATCCACTTAAAACAGAGACAAAAGTTGTCTTTCCACATCCAGAAGGTCCAACGAGCATAAGAAGTTCATTTTCATAGACATCAAGAGTAATTCCTTGAAGTGCTTTTACCTCTGCTTCACCAGCGTTAAATGTTTTGACAATATCTTTGCATGAGGCAATGATTTTACTCATACACTTTCCCACTTGCAATAGCGTTGATGATGGTCGCTTCCAAATACTCTGTTGTTTGCATCGCTATTATTTGGTTTTTGACATCAAGCGCTTGTTTTAAAACTTGTAGATAAGTGTTAAAATCCACATACTGTTTGAGGTATGCTTGCTCAATTGTTACTTCACTCTGTTTAAAATCTTTCAGTGATTTTTCTAAAATAGCAAGCTGATTTTTAGCATTTATATAGGCTTGATAGTGTCTTATGTACTCATTTTTTCTTTGAATTTTATACTCTACGCTCTGCGTTTGTCTGCTAAGTGCCGCTACTTTGAGAGCTTCTGCATCTTTGAAATTTCCACCATTTAAGGGCATTTGAACTGCTACATCAAAAGAGTGATTGTCTCCGTAAGCCGTTGGATCATCTAGTTTTTCATAGCTAATGCCAACAGTAACATTAGGTATATAACGCTTGTTCATTCCTTGTGAGGCTGCCAAAAGTTTTTGTGCATCAAGGCTGTTTATGGCAGCTTGTGGATTGTGTGCTAAAAAATCTTTTTTGGTGTAGAGTAGCTGCGTTTGTGTGAGTCTTGGAATGCTTTGATTTGGAGCATAAAGATGTAACTCTGCTTTCATTTTGGCAAGCTCTTGCGTTTGTGCAACTATTTTTGTCTGCAAGGTTGTGAGGGTGTTTTTAAAACGGAGAATGTCAAGTGTGGTTATGTCCCCATTTTTTGCTAAATTTTCAAGTTTTTCATAAATTTTCTGCTGTTTTTTATAAAGCTCTTGGTGGATTTTGAGTTGCATTTGCGTTTTACTGTAAAGAGCAACCATATTTACCAATGAAATAAAGAGTTGTTCTTTTTTGAGAGAGAGTTTTTTCTTTTTACTCTTTACATCTAAACGCAGTGTTTGGATTTTGTAGTTATTTTTTCCAAAAAGGTCTAAAGTATCATGCAAAGAGATGTCAGTCGTGTTGAAACTTCCTGATGATGTTGGCAAATACTGTGCATATGTTTTTGAGTAGGCACCATCGAGACTAAAGTTAGCATATTTTGAATAAGTTACAGCACTTTGAGAAGTTTTGTTTGCTTTTTTATAAAGTGTGTAACTTTTATCGTATTGTAAATTTTGAAGAGCAGTTTTGTAAAAACTTGTCATATCTGCATGAGCTGTAAGAGCAAGTAGAAAAATAAGAACTATTTTGTTATGCATTTTTTATCCTATAATAGTGAAAAATGATTATACCAATCCCAACTAAGGAGTAATAATTTAAACGAACATATTGTAGTATAGTACAAGGCAAAAGAATGCAGGAGCTACTGGTAGCTTCAAACTCTTTTAACGCCGGAATATACTGCAATATGTTTGCCCTTCGGGTAAAAGATAAGCTAACATCTGACTTCGTTAGACTATCCTTGAAGCTACTAGTAGCTCCTGCAATAGTCTGCCTTGCATCTGATAGCTTCTCTTTTATTTAAATTGTTACTCCTTAGTTGGGATTGGTATTACTATTATAGGCTTCTTAGATGAAATAAAAATGAAAACTACTGAATGACAAAGTTGACGATATAGACATTACGTATCTGTCCATCAGTAAGTATGGAGTTTAGGTTGGCTTTTATTTTCTTACAGATTTTTGATTTACCCATATCTGAAGTAATACTTTGCGCTGTTTGGTTGCTTAAAATCATAATGATGTTATCACGAATGACAGCATTTTTTGCATCGAGCTCTTTTGAGAGGAGTTTGTCATCAAGCTCTAAAGTAAGCGTTGCTTTGAGGTAAACATCTTTACCACTTGCTGTTCTTAGATTTACAGTAAAAGGTTTGAGTGGATAAAGGGGACCTATTTTTGCAAGTGTTTCATCGGTAGTATTTTGCTCTTGTCTATTTACCTGCGTTTGGGTAGTGTCAATTTTGTTAAGATACCAAAAAGCTGCTGCCGAAGCACCCAAAAGAGTAATGATTAAAATGACAATAATAGTGATTAAAGTTTTATTTGAACCATTTTTAGCCACAGAAAATCCTTTTTATAAATGATAACTAAAAAATAGTTTATTTTTCAAGTTAAAAAACAACATCTACTATAGTTCCACTTCCCTCTTCTGATTTTATACGATTACCATACCAACAAGCATTACTACACCTATTAATGCTACAAAAATAGATAAAAGAAAATAGATATTTTTGTCAGTATCTATTTTCCCTTCCTGTAGATGTTTAATCCATAGTGTATAGTAGCGATAAGTATAGAGAGCTAAAATGATGCCAGCACTTACTATTGCTATGCCAAGGTAGTTGTAGAAGTCTGTGTTTTGTAATTGTGGCACAGACAGACCCTGTTTCCCTTTTAACTGCATAGAAATCAAATCTAAAAAAAGTTCAAATTTTTCTACAACAAAGCCCAATATTATAAGCGATATTGCAGTGCCAATAAGTGCTGTTGTAGCACGCTCAACTGCCATTAAGTTTTTAGGGTCAATATTGTCATTATTATTCATTTATTACCTTTAAAAAATTATCTCCAAACTGTGTAAACTTCTTCTCTCCTACACCGTTTACCTCAAGCATCTCCTTTTTGTTTGTCGGCATATCGTCTGCTAAATGTTTGAGGGTTTTGTCACTGAAAATTATATAAGCAGGAACACCAAGTTCACTTGCAAGTTCACTGCGTTTAATGCGGAGTTTTTCAAAAAGCTCTTCATCGTAGTCGAACTCTTTTTCTTGCTTAATGGCTTTTGTTTTTGTGTTTACCTGCATTCTTGAAGATTTTATGTCCACCGTTTTTTGAGATTTTAAAATGGCTATGGCATCTTGTGTGAGTTTTAAAACGCTAAACTCTCCAAGTGTTATAATCTTAAGCTCCAAAAGACGCTCAACAATGACAAACCACTCTTTTTTACTAAGGTGTTCGCCGATGTTGTAGACAGAGAGCTTATCGGCTGCGTTTGCCAATATTTTTTGCTCACTTGAACCGCGTAAAATGTCGATGATGTAGTTTTTCCCAAAGCCTTGATTTGTTTTGTAGATGGCACTTAAAATCATCTGTGCCTCTTTAGTGATGTCCTTTCGCAAATCATCAGAGCTAAGACAGTTGTCGCAGCGATCTTTACACTCATCAAGGGTGTCGTTAAAATATTCGGCGAGTTGTTTATGAAAGCATATTTCACTTGTGGCATATTTGTAAATTTTATCTATTTTGGTACTTAAATGCGCTTTATACTCTTCGTTGGTGATGTCGGCGAGAAAGCGTTTATGCTGCGCCATATCACCTGCATTAAAGAGGAGTAGCACTTCACTATCTTCGCCATCACGTCCTGCACGTCCTATCTCTTGGTAGTAGTTCTCTTGTGATTTTGGCAGGGACATATGCACCACAAAACGGATGTCACTCTTGTCTATTCCCATTCCAAACGCAATGGTTGCGACCATGATGTCCACTTTGTCATTGACAAATATTTTGAAGTTCTGCTCCCGTACGTGTTGTGGTAGTCCTGCATGATAAGCGAGTGATTTGTAGCCGTTTTGGTTTAGGTGGCTACTAAGCTCTTCTGCTTTTTTACGAGAACTTACATAGATGATACCACTCTCATTTTTATGCCGTAAAAGAAAATTTTTTAGCTGTGCATAGCCGTTGCTTATGCGTCTCTCTGTTGAGATAAAGATATTTTTACGAAATACCTTGCCTTTAAGCAGCAGGGGGTTTTCTAAACGCAGCTCTCGTAAAATATCGCTTGTGACATTGTCTGTTGAGGTTGCCGTAAACGCAGCGATGGTCGTATTTGGAAAATTAGCTTTTAAATTGCCCAAAGCACGGTAATCATCACGAAATTCATGCCCCCATTGGCTAATACAGTGTGCTTCATCAATGACAAAAAAGTTTATGTTAAGTTGTTTGAGCATATCTATGGTTGAGCCGTTGTTGAGGCGTTCAGGAGAGAGGTATAAAAACTTTAAACTGCCACTAAACGCAAGAGCGATGATATCTTGCACTTCATCATAATTTTGTGCCGAGGAGAGCATCTCTGCAGAGATGTTTTGTGCTTTTAGTGCTGCAACTTGATCTTGCATAAGAGCTATGAGTGGTGAAATGACGATAGTCAGTCCATCCATCATCATGGTAGGGAGCTGAAATACAAGACTTTTTCCACCTCCTGTTGGAAGTATCATTAGCAAGTCTTGTCCATTTAAAATGGCATCAACTCCCTCTTCTTGAAGCTCTCGAAAACTGTTATGACCAAAATTGTCTTTAAGTATTTTGTTTTTAATGCTGCGACCTAGTAACTTGTGCTGATGGCATCTATTTCGTCCCATGAGAGAGAAGAGGACTTTTGATGGTTTATGATGTGAGAGACATAACGGGCAAACATATCGGTTTCTACATTGACACGCGAGCCTTTTTTGTAGCTTTTAAAGAGTGTTTCTTTCATCGTGTGGGGAATGATTGTAAGGCGAAAAGAGGCTGCATTTACATCATTGACAGTAAGGCTCACTCCATCAATTGTGATGGAGCCTTTTGGTACAATGTAGGGGATGAATTTTTTATCGACCTCTATGAAGACATCGTAAGAGTTACCATTGTTTTTTATCTCTTTTACAGTGCCGATGGTGTCAATATGTCCTTGCACAATATGCCCCTCAAATCTATCACCCATTTTCATTGCAGGTTCAATATGTACTTCACCTCTATAGTTTTCCATTGCCAAGAGTTTTTGACTTTCAGGTGAGAGTTCTACGCTAAATCCATCGTTATTTACTTTAACAACAGTAAGACAGGCGCCATTTATGGCAATAGAATCACCAAGCTCAGCTTTATATTTTGATTTGATGGTAAGTGTGCTGCCTACCAAGCTTTTAACAGTTGCGACTTCTCTTATTAGACCTGTAAACAAGT
>NZ_JALXBK010000106.1 GCF_026991475.1 Sulfurimonas sp.
CAAAATCAAAAAGATAGTCTGGCTCTTTTACCTTGTCTTGTGCATAATCAAGAACATCTGCAAGCACTAAACGCCCCTCTGCATCAGTGTTGCGTACTTCAATAGTGTCACCTTTACGAGATACAAGCACATCATCCGGTTTGTACGCATCACCACCTATCATATTTTCAACTGCTCCGACAAAGGCATGAACCTCAATGTCAAGTTTGAGCTCACTTACTGCTTTGATGATGCCTAGAACTGCACATGCTCCAGCTTTGTCCATCTTCATAGTCACCATTGAAGTAGCAGGTTTGAGGCTGAGTCCGCCACTATCATAAGTAAGTCCTTTTCCTACAAGTGCTATGCGTTTTTTTGCATTTTGTGGTTTGTATGCAAGGTGGATAAGTTTACTCCCATGACGTGAAGCGCGACCAACTGCAAGCATTGCTTCACAGCGCTCTTTTTTGAGTGCTTTTTCATCTAAAATATTACACTCAAGTTGATTTTGACGTGCAAGTTTTTTTGCAAGTTTTGCTAATGTCTCAGGATGCATGTCATCAGGAGCTGTGTTTACAATATCTCGTGTAAAGCAAGTCGCTTCAGAAACGACTACAGCCTCTTGGAAAGCTTGTGTGAGCTCTTTTACATTTTCACATGTCAAGTACAATGTTTTTAGCTTTGATTTTTTTGATTTTGATTTATAAGTATTGAATTCATATCCACCAAGAATAAAACCTTCTATAAGGGGACGAATACTTTTTTCATTGACATCGATTGAGAGAGATTTGTAACTAAAGCCTTTAATTGCTTTTGCAATCGTTGCTGCAGCTGTTCGAAGATTTTCATCAGTATGATCTTCTATACCGCAAAACAGAAGTGATTTGCCATGCATACCGCAAACAGTGTCTTGATCTGCACGAAAGCCTGCTTTTTTAAGTGTTTTTTTGAATTTTGCCTTTTCGAGGCGCTCAGGTGTGATCAATTTTACCGTCAAGTTCTCTTTGGCATCGAAATTTTTTGTATCTATAAGTTCTATTTTCATTTGTTTGTTCCATTTAGTAATTTCTTTGACATATATTAGCAAAATATTAGAAACAGTTTCCTTTTAGAAGAGAAAAAACATATTTTATGATAAAATCAGATTTATGATAAACAAACAGATATTAATATTAGAATTAAATCAAAAAAACTTTCATGTGTTAGAGAGTCTTTTTGAAAAAGAGGGATATAAATCGTATCCGGTTGTTGATGTTGAAAGTTTTAAAAATATTAGTTTAAAAAATGAAGATTTGGCGCTTATCATTGTCAATGCCCATGTGGAATATGCGACAGTGCAGGACGTGCTTAAATATGCTCAAATAAGTGCAAACTTACATGTGCCGGTTATTTATGTCGATAGCGCAAAAGAACACGACAGTAAGAAACTTGTTGAATGTTTTAAAGCAGGAGTAAATGATTATATTAAAAAACCTTTTAATTCTCAGGAAATTATAGCAAGAGTAAAATACCATAGTGAAGAGTTTTGCAAACTTTATGAATATAAAATTCGTGTAGATAAACTTGGAAATTTAGCAACCATAGACCAACTCTCAAAAACAACTTCAAAAATGCAAATGCAAGCTGTATTAAAACATCAAATAAACTACTGTAAGCGTTATACAACAAAGGCTACTGTTATGTATTTACGCTTACTAAGTATTGATAAATTTATTGGAACTTTTGGTTTGCCATCTGGTGAAAAAGTTATTTCAAAATTTGCAAAAGAGTTAAAGGCTTCAATAAGAGATGCAGATATGATTTCACGTTGGGGTGGGGCTGATTTTGTTATTTTATTGCCAAATACAGCAGTAAAATCAGCTGAAGTTATTAGTAAAAAGTTAAAGGCGAAATTGTCAAATATGACGATTATGAATGGTGCAAACCCTGAACTTGCTTTTGGTGTGAGTGAACTTCAAAATGATGATGACCCGCAAGAGGTCATATCTAGAGTACAGTATGCCCTCAGCGAAGCGAAAAAGCAAACATATGGGAAGATTGCTATAGCTTAAGCTTTACTTTTAATCAAAATGTAGTAAATCTTTTGCTTGTATCATGTCTTTATCACCACGACCAGAAAGATTGACAATGACAAGTTTGTCTTTTATATCTGGTAACTTTTTCAAGTAAGCTACGGCATGTGAACTCTCAAACGCAGGAATGATTCCCTCTTTTTGAGAGAGCCATACAAAGGCATCAAGTGCTTCTTGGTCGGTGATGTTATCGTACATTACATTTTTATGGTCTTTGTGAAAAGCGTGTTCTGGTCCAATGCCCGGATAATCAAGTCCTGCAGAGATAGAGTGTGCTTCAAGTATCTGTCCATCTTCATCTTGCAAAAGGTAAGACATTTGTCCATGAAGTACACCTGGTCGTCCTTTTTCTAGTGAGCAACCATGTTTATTTGTCTCAACTCCAAGTCCACCTGCTTCTATTCCTATACATTGAACATCTTTGTCTTCTAAAAAGTGTTGAAACATTCCTATGGCATTACTCCCTCCACCAATGCAGGCAATAATATAATCAGGAAGTTTTTGCTCTTTTTCAAGAATTTGTTGTCTTGCTTCCCAACCAATGATGGCTTGAAAATCTCTTACCATCATAGGGTAGGGGTGTGGACCTGCAACTGTACCAATAATATAAAAAGTATCTCTTGCATTTGTAACCCAGTGACGGATGGCATCATTCATAGCATCTTTAAGTGTTCTGCTGCCACTTTCTACGGAGTTTACTTTTGCTCCAAGAAGCTTCATACGAAAGACGTTTAACTCTTGACGTGCAACATCCTTTGCACCCATAAATATTTCGCACTCCAAACCAAGTAGAGCAGCGATGGTTGCAGTTGCCACACCATGTTGTCCTGCACCTGTTTCAGCTATGACCTTTTTATAGCCAAGTCGTTTTGCCATAAGTCCTTGTGCTATAACATTGTTTACTTTATGTGCACCTGTATGGTTTAAATCTTCTCGTTTAAAGTAAACTTTTGCTCCAAGTTCATTAGAGATATTCTCAGCATAAAAAAGTGGAGAAGGGCGACCTACATAATCTTTAAGATAGTAGTGAACTTCACTCCAAAAATCTTTGTCAAAACGGATTTTTTCATACTCTTCTTTAAGCTCTAAAAGAGCTGGCATAAGTGTTTCAGGAACATAGCGACCGCCAAAGATTCCGAAATGCCCATTCTCATCGGGATCAAATTTTGATTTACTAGGAATATACATTAATTAACCTCTATAACTGAGTAAACTTCTGTTTGCTCTTGTAATTTTTTCACACCATCTAAAAAAGTAAGTGCTATGATAAAGCAGCACTCTACGCACTCTGCACCTGTTTGCTTGACAAGTTTTGCTGCTGCGTTTGCGGTGCCTCCAGTTGCTATTAAATCATCTATGACTAAAACTCTTGCACCTTTTTTTTCACCAAAAGCATCAATATGTACTTCAATTTCATCAACACCATACTCTAAGGCGTATTTTTCGCTAATAGTAGTATAAGGAAGTTTGCCTTTTTTGCGGATGGGAACAAAGCTAAGACCAAGCATTTGGGCAAGTGCCGCACCAAAGATAAAGCCACGAGCATCTATGCCTGCAATGTAATCAAGATTGTACGATTTGTAACGAGAAGCGAGATGATTCATCAGAGTTGCATAAGCTTCTTTATTATTTAAAAGTGTAGTAATATCTTTAAAAACAATCCCAGGTTTTGGAAAATCTTTGATGTCTCTTATTGAATTTTCTATAATGTTTCTTTCATCTGCACTAAGCATTCTTATCCTTTATAAAAGAGCGTCAATGCGACCTTCTAATGCTTTTATTTTTGCATTAAGACGATCGACCTCTTGTCTATGTTTTGAGTTTCTTTGTTTGAGTACTTTTAACTCATTTCTTAGTTTTGTCAACTCATCACTTAGTATATCAACATTTCCAAGAGCACGTTGTAGTTGTATTTGATACTTTCGTATCAAAATCTCTGCTTCTTGCAGTGTTAATTTCATCAAGTCATTGCTGCGTTGCTCTTTGTTTGTAATACTTTTAAAATAAAACATTTTTACAAAAAGATATATCGCAACTATTGAGAGTATTGTTAAGAGTGACCATTGCCAAAACATAAACAGCTTTCCTTAGTCGATTTCTATTTTAGCGACTCTGTTTATATGACGACCGCCTTCAAAAGAGCTAGCAAGCCATGCATCTATAATAGACTCTGCAACACCTTTTCCAACTATGCGTTCTCCATAACAGAGGATATTTGCATCATTGTGTCCACGTGCTACCATCGCTGTATAAGCATCATGGCAGAGTGCAGCACGGATTCCATGATGTTTGTTTGCTGCCATACTCATACCAATTCCGCTTCCACATATTAAAATACCTTGACTTCCCTCATCTTCTAAAACCGCAGTAGCTACTTTATGTGCATAATCAGGGTAATCTACTCTATCTTTTGTATATGGACCCAAATCAGTAACATCGTGTCCTTTTGCTCTTAATAGCTCTACTGTCCAATCTTTAAGATCCACTCCCGCGTGGTCTGTTCCTATATAAAATTTCATAATAATTGCTCCTTTAAGATAATAGTAAATGTATAATAAATTGTACAGGCATAAAGAGTAAATATTCATTAAGTGGTGTCATTAAAATAATAAGCACAATGAACATTCCATATCTGTCATACTTGTAATAAAACCCTGCTATAGAGTTGATTTTGTATTTTAACGCAAGGTGCATTAAAAAATGGCCTCCATCAAATTGTGGAATAGGTAAAAGATTAAATACTCCTAAGACAACATTGATGATAAGTAACTGATAAACAAGAATATATGTAAAAACATAAAACATTGAGTCTGCAGTTGTTGGGGCACTCATAACAGTTAAGCCAATCGCAGCAAAAGCACCGAGAGTAAAGTTATATACTATTCCTGCTAAATCAACCTGCATGGCAGCATTATATCCACCGCGTCTCATAACTTTAGCCATATCAATAGGAACAGGTTTTGCCCAACCAAAAAGAATACCACCTGATGTCCCTAAAAGCAGAGGTATAAAATACAGAGTCGCAGGAACAATAATAGTTCCTAGTAAATCAATATGTACCAAAGGATTGATAGTAAGACGACCTGCATTTTTTGCAGTATCATCTCCATACATATGTGCAACCCAACCGTGCATAATCTCATGTCCAATAATTGCAATAGCAAGTGCTAAAACAGCAGCTATTACTTTTAGTATATCAAGTAATTCCATAGTACTTTTTATCTTCTTTTATTCTCTCTTGTCTTGCTTTATTCATATAAAAAGGCTTTTCAAGTTCAGTTGGAGTTTTCCCCATTCTATCCCATCTTATTCGCCAGTTTTTATCTATTGAAAAGTAGATGAACCAAGGTGTTCCTTCTATGTTTTCATAAGGTACTGGACCCCAAAAACGGCTATCATTTGAGTGGTCACGATTGTCACCCATCATAAAATATTTGTTTTTTGGAACTTTTATAGGATCAAAAAAGAAGATAGGCATAGGATTACGTCCATCTTCTATGATTTTTGGATCATGATGAATACCAGGATGTTTCTTCATATATGGATTTTTTACCCAGAGTTCATTATTATAAGTTTCTGTTTTATAGTTTTTATAGTGTTTCTTTATCCATGCATCACCCTCTCTAAAGTGAATATAAAGATTTTTATTTGCCACAAAAAGTTCATCTCCAGGGAGTGCAACACAGCGTTTAACAAAGTGTTCTTTAATATTTCCTGGATATCTGAAAATAACAATATCGCCGCGTTTAGGAGTATCTCCATCAACAAGTTTTAAGCTTTTTGTCCATGGAAAAAGTGGAACTTCTAAAAATGGAATGTATGGCATAGGAATACCATATGCGAATTTTTTAGCAAAAAGATGGTCTCCAATAAGAAGAGAGTCTTTCATACTTCCACTAGGGATTCTAAAGGCTTGTGCAACAAAAAAGATAACAAAAAGAACTATGACTATAGTTCCCGTCCACGAATTTGAAAATTTATATGCTTTATGTAGAATTTTTTTCATATAGTTAGACTTCTATTTTTTTAGCTGCGTTTAGTTTTGCAGCTTTTAGTGTGTTACTCATAAGCATGGCAATTGTCATTGGTCCTACACCACCTGGAACAGGCGTAATATATGAACATTTTTTGCTTACATTTTCAAAGTCAACATCTCCAACAAGCTTTCCATTTTCAGCTCTGTTAATTCCAATATCTACGATGATAGCACCATCTTTAATCATATCTTCTTTTATAAGATTAATTACACCTACACCTACTAAAATGATGTCTGCGTTTAATGTATGCTTTTTTAAGTTATCTGTAAATATATGACAAATTTCTACTGTTGCATCTGCGTTTAGCAGTAGTGAAGCCATTGGCTTTCCTACTATATTTGAAGCTCCCACGACACAACAGTTCTTTCCTTTTACATCTATGTTATATTCAGCTAACATCTCCATAACACCAAGTGGAGTACATGGCACAAAACCGTCAAGATTAGTTACTAAACGCCCCACATTGTATGGGTGAAAACCATCTACATCTTTTGCAGGATCAACGAGTTCTAAAATTTTTGTTGTATCTATATGTGAAGGAAGTGGGAGTTGTATTAAAATACCATCAATATTTGGATTTTGATTCATCATAACAATGGTATTTTCAATAGCCTCTTGAGAGATATCTTCTGGCATTTCGTGAGAGACTGAATAAAATCCCATTCTATCACATGCTTTTTTCTTCATACTGACATACGCAGCACTTGCTGGGTCTTGTCCTACTAAAATAACAGCTAAACCAGGTGTTACATCTACCTCTTCTTTAATCTTTGTAACCTCTTTTATAACATTGTCTTCAATCTTTTTTGCAAGTTTTTTACCATCAAGAATCTGCATTTAAACCTCATAAATTATTTTTTTGTTATTATACTCTTTTAAAATAATAATAGGCTAATAATGAAATTTATATTTTTTTCCCTCTTCCCTTTTCTTCTTTTTGCTACAAGTGATTTTATCACTCCAATGGAATATGCATCGCAACTCTATAAAAATCCTAGAGGAATAGGGTGTCAAAAGTGTCATGGAAATAATGGCGAAGGTATGTTGATAGCAAAGTATATGCATAAAAATAGAAAAAAAAGTTTTGTTGCTCCTCAAATAAATAATATAGCATTTGATGAATTTTACAAAACAATTAACAGTCGTACAAAAGGAATGCCAAGATATTTTTTAACAAAACAAGAGATAAAAGCACTCTATTTTTATTTACATCCAAATGATAAGAAAAAGGTGAAAGATGTTAAGTGAAATAGAAGAAGCTTATAAAAATAGAGATCTTGTAGCACTTGATGCACTTGCAAAGCCCACGATGAGAGAGCTAAATAAACGCAGTGATTATCGTTCGGTGCTTATGCTCTCATGTAACAACATTAAACATCTATCAAAAATTGCATCACTTGAAGCTGATTGTATTATGTTAAACTTAGAAGATGGTGTAAGCAGAGAGGATAAGCCCTTTGCTCTTGTCCTTGCTGCTATATTCATAGCTAGAACACAAAAGAGTGATAAAAAACTTGTAGTAAGGGTAAATGCACTAGAGGAGGGCGGATATGAGGAGATAACCTATCTTAATCAGTTTATGCCTGATGCTATTCGTGTTCCTAAAATTCAAAACAGACAAGAGGTCATTAGTGTTTTGGCACTGCTTAATGAGGGCATAGAACTACATCTCTCTATTGAAACTGCTCAGGCGTGGCATAATCTTCATAAATTGGCTGTAAATAAACGTGTGACTGGCTTTTATTTGGGCATACTCGATCTGTTTGCAGACATGGGACTTTCTCACTCTTTGATAAATTTAGATAATCCTACTATGCATTATATGCTTTCACATTTTTTAGTTACGACAAAAGCTATGAAAGTAAAACCTATCTCTTTTGTTTTTCAAGAGTATAAAGACAGCGATACATTTACAAAATGGTTGGAACTTGAAAAAAGAATGGGCTATGATGCAAAAGGGTGTATATCTCCAAAACAGGTAACTTTGGTAAATGAAATTTTTGTAGATAAAGAAAAAGAGATAAAAAGAGCACAGACAATAGTAAAACTATTTGAGATGCACAGAGATGAGGGCATTACAGGTTTTGTGGATGAAGAGTATGGTTTTATTGATGAGCCTATTTATAAAGGGGCATTAAATACTTTAAAAAGATAAAATGGAAGAAAAAAAGAAGTGAAAATAGAGAACAGAAAGACTGTTCTCTAGCTATATCAGGCACCACGTCCTGATATAAGTGAAATTTAAAATCGAAAGAAAGAAGAATAAGACTAGAATTTATAGTCTAATTGTACCCAACCTTTTGTTACATCTTTTGTATAACCTGTAACATCACCACTCATGTAATAAGCATATTTCACTAAACCTTTGAGGTTTTTAAAACCTGGAATTGCATTTACATAAACTGCATCAAATTCTGAACCTAAATCATCTGTCGCTGTTCCTGTTGGTGTTGCCATGTCTTTATCTGCAGTAAAGTTATGATAAACAGCAAGAACTTTACCAAATCCTTTTGCTTTATATCCAAGACGAATATTTGCATCTTGTAAACCACCAGTTGGAGTTGCTAAGAATTTATCTGCCCAACCATTAAATTTATGACCTGTCGCAAGTGGAGTTGAAAAAGCTGTATTACCATCTGTCCCATTTGTACCACTAAGTACTTCATAATTAACACCAGCTAGAATACCAGAGATATTTGCACCTAAATCTAAGTTATAGTAATAAGCATCAGCTTTTGGTTTTCCAGCACTACCTGTTTCAAGTGTTGCATCTTTTTGAATTGCATACTCTGCACGATATGATAATTTAGCGCCAGCATCAACTTTACCTGTAAGTGCTAAACCATAAGTATCGTGAATTGAACTTAGGAGATAACCATAACCAGTTACACTTAACTCTTTCATTACCTTGTAGTTAGCATGTAATAAAACTGAATTTGTGTCTGCAGTTGTTGTTCCTTTAACGCCAGCAAAACCATATACATAAGCAGCTAATAAGCTTAAGTTTTTAATAGAACTATTTGCTGCATAAACAGTATCATAAGAACGTTCCATTTGTCTCCAACCAACTGTACCAATAAAACGTTGATTATCAAGATTTACATGAGAACGACCAGCATGTAAAGCAGTCTTTCCTAGTGTATAATCAAGAGAAGCTTCCGAAAGCATTGCAGCTTGAGGATCTACGATTTTATCATATGTAGTTTCACCATTTTGAGTACTATTATAATTAGTATAACCAAAGTTATTTACACCTTGAAGACCAACTGTAGCTGTTAAACCATCAACACCTAAAAGACCGCCAGTAACAACTAAATGAGTACGAGCTGTGAATGCATTTCCTGCATCTACACCATTATCCTTCACGTCAGCATACTCATAACGAGGACGAATCTCACCTTTCACTTTCACATTATTTAAAATATTGATGCCATCATTAGCACTAGCGCTTACAGATAGACCACCAACCATTAATGGCACTGCTGCCATAGATAATAACAATCTTTTCATATTTATCCTTTTTTTATTAAATCAACTAAATTATATCTTAATATAAAAATATAATTATTGATTTATATCAATTTTTATGCTTGCTCTTTGGGTTCAACTATTGGAGTAATAGGTTCACCACGCTCTTCTTCTATCTTTTCTCGATGCTCTGCCATTTTTACTCGAAGTTCATCTATAACCACTTGAGGAACATTTTCATCTTTGAGCCATTTGACTTCATCAATGTGTCCACCATACTCAGCACCCATTGCTTCTATTTTTTTTTCGTACTCATCTAAATCAAAACAAGCTTCTACACGCACATCATCTTCATCGATGGCATCTTCAATCTCAATATACCATTTGCCACTGTCATCTAGTTTTATAGTAGAAGTAAAAACAACACCCATTATTTAACTCCATTTGGATTACTTAAATCTTTTGCAAACTCTTGTAGTTCAGCATCTCGTTTTTTAAGATCTCCATGGTATGTAACATTGTCAATATTTACATTATCATCTTTTAAAAGATTTGGAACAGCATCTGATTCATTAATGACTTTTATGTTTGCATCAAGTTCATCTTCAGAGTATGCCATTTGCATATCTGCTGTAATTACATGAGGAATAGCTTCAATGATTTTAAGTTTTCCAATCTCTTCACTAACATCTTCACCTTCAATAGTGACAATAATGCGTCCTTTCTCATCGTGCATATGATAATCACATGCTCCACAATTTTTTAAATTTTCTATAACTTCATCTAAAAACTTTGGTACAGTTTGTACCACTATGCTTGATATATTCATAAAATATTCTCCTTAATTTTATTCGTAAATAACTTTTCTAATTTTTTCACCGTCTTGGGCACGCATTTTATCATATAATATTTGATATTTGAGTTTTGTTTCATAAGATATTGGCGTTCGGAGTGATTTATACTCAACTAACTCGCCTTTTTTATATACACCAGAGACTATTGCCTCTACCCAATAAAAACCTTTGTCCTTACGGAGATTTTTTACTATGCCTATCCACTGTTTTTTAGCTTTTATAGTCTCCCATAAATCTCTAAACGCAGCACTTGGCATATCGGGATGTCTTACAATATTATGTGACTTTCCAAGGAGTTCATCTTCGTGGTAGCCACTAATATCACAAAAAGTCTCATTTGCATAAGTAATCTTACCACTTAGGTCTGTTCTTGAGATGATAAGCTCATCCTCTGGCACCTCGGTTTCAACTAAAAATTCACTCTCATCATATTCAACCATTTTCACTCCTCTATTTTACTTTGTAGTAACCAACATCAGCTGAATTACTATGAACAAAAAACTCTTTTTCATTTATAAAGTATATACCGTTGACCACTGCTTTTGTTGCTTTATATTTTCCTAAAGATTCTTTAGTTGTTGTATTGAATAGTTCGACATCATTATGAATGTCACAACTATATGCTGCTATTTTTCCACTTGGACTTAGACCTACGCCATAAATGAAAAACTTTGAAGTTTTATAGTATGCACTTGAAGTTTTAAGATTAAAAACTGCTGCACGCCTATCTTGTCCACCAGTGAGTACAATACCGTTTTTAAAATCAACATCAAAGAGGTTATCAACATTTTGCCCACTTAATGTTTTAAGAATTTTTCCATTCTTGACATTTATAATATGAACATTGCCACTCTCATCACCAACTGCGACTTTAGTGTGTTTATTATTTAAAGCAAAACTTGAGAATTTTGACATAGAAGCCTGTGTATCCCAGTTCATCTTTTTTGTTTGTATATTATAAGAGATAATATCATTACTGATAAGCGCTATTAAAATATTGTTTTTGTCAATAAATTTTGCTTGTATAATATTGAGTTTGTCTTTTTGTGAAATTATTTGTTTTAGTTTTTTGTTCTGATAAAAAGAGATTCTGCTGTATCCTCCATTATCTTGAGAAAGGATTAACAAAGTGTTATTTAATATATCAATATCAAATATTTTTGAGTCAATCTCATCACCCATAAAATCTTTGATTTTAGAGAGTTCTATAAAAGAGATTGCTTTTTTTGTTTTTGTATTAAAAACATCCACTTTTCCAACATCTGTTGCAATATATAAATTGCCTCTATTGTAGAGTACATCTGTTGCCAAACCTTTTGGAACTTTATATATATGTAGAGGCTCTATAAGCTTTTGTGCAAAAAGCGTTGAGAAGAGAAGAAATAAAACTACTATGTATCGCATGAACTAACCTTTTTAATATCTATGGCATCTGCAGGACATCTACTTATGCAAAATCCGCAACTTGTGCATTTTTCATTGATCTCAGGCATAAACATTGCCTTAAAATCAATGGCATCTTCATAACAGGGATCTTTACATGAAAAACACATAACTCCCTGCCAACTGTAACATTTATCTTTGTTTATTATTATACTGGCTTCTATTAAACGCTTGTTTTCTACAAGTAAAACATCACTAGGACAAGCAATAGCACACTCATCACAATAAGTACATCCTCTTTGAGAAAAATCTAAGTAAGGTGTTTTATCTTCACCTATTTTTATTATCTGTTCTTGACATAAAGAGACACATTGTCCTTCACAATTTTGACACTCTGTGGCAAAAGCATTAACATCACTATAATATGGAGGTCGTAAAACTACAACTTCTTCTATTTTCTTCTTTCTTACTGCCTCTTTAACAGAGGAAGAAAGAAAGCCAAACAGCTCTCTTCTCTTCATTTTCTAACTACTCTGATTTTTGAGTATTAATATCTTTCATCCATTTAGACTGATTCCAAGATGACTTACTAGCACCATTTGGAGCAGTGTAAACTGGTTTAAAAGTACTCTGATCTACAAGTTTATTAGTTGCTTGTGGAGCATGACATTGTGTACAGTTGAATCTACCTGGGTAGAGTTTATTTTCTTTATGATTGACTTTAATAGAAACATTTTTTTGTGATTCAGATGAACCATTTTTAATTACATGACCATTTTTTAAAATTTCAGTACCTTCAACTTCAGTTTTTGGTCTAAAGTTTGTAAAGTGTGAAATTGGAATTGGTGTTGCACCCATAGCTTTTGCAACATCTGGCATATGACATCCAAGACATGCATTGTTGTTTTTTGTAATTGGTACCAATCCCTCCACACTGTGTGGAATCATTGGTGGAGCATCTTGATATGCACGTTTAATTTTTTTTGCCGCTCCTGGAGGTGCTGCATGATAAGCAACTGTTGGTAAAGATACATCATCATTTAAAAGATCAACATCTTTAATGTACCCCATTCCCATAGCATTTGTTTTTGCTGTTGGTTTTACTACTACACTTTTTTTAGCTTTTGCTTGTGTTTGTGTATTCATACTACTACAGCCCACCAACAACAGACTTGCTGTTGCTAAACCTATTGTAATTTTTGTTAAAATTTTCATTTTACTCTCCCGTTTTCTTATTTTGAATCAAATCTCTTATTGAGAACCTTAAAGCATCATCATCACACACTTCTATACATCTTGCACAATTTGTACACTCACCTGAAAGTATAGGGAGTGATTCTTTACCTATCATGTGAAGTACCTGTTTTTCAGGACAAACTACTTTACATTTCATACAAAGAGTACAGTTTTCTTCTATGTGATGTACTCTAATAAAACTAAACTTTCCTAGAAGTGAATAAAATCCACCAAGTGGACAAATATGACCACACCATCCATTTTTTAATACAAACAGATCAAAAAGAAATATCATACCTATTGCAGCCCAGCCAAATCCCATACCAAAAACAATACCACGATGTAACATTGAAATTGGTGAGACAAACTCAAACGCAGCTATGCCCATAAAAGCTGATACAATTAAACTTAGTCCCAAAATCCAATATCTACTGTTTCTGCTTATTGGACTTCTCTCTAACTGTGCTCTATCTATATCGAAAACTCTTCTTAAGTAATTTGCACTATCTGTTACCATGTTTATAGGACAAACCCAAGAACAAAACGCTCTACCTCCAATAAGAAAGTAAAAAAGTGCAACAACGCCAACACCTATCAGTAAGTCTGACGCTATTACAGCACCAGCCACGACCATTTGCAATACAGCATAAGGATCACTCATTGGAATCTTACCAAAGAGTAGAGATGAAGTAAGATTTCCTTCTAAAATTTTCCAACCCCAAGCATTTGCACCAAAAAAGAGAACTAAAATTCCAATTTGTACAAATCTTCTAAGGATAAGATATCTGTAGTTATTCCATATTTTACTCATCTAACAAGCCTTCTAATCCAGCATTGAGCTTATCTACTGCTTTTTTCTTGCTAACTTGCGTTGTTGTATGAATAGCATGTGCATCTTTTAAGCGCGATTCGTCTTTTTTGTCCCAACCCTTAATGTAGTGACTTCCTGCTTTACCCATAGCTACTTCACGAGGTAGTACAAATATAGCTGGTTTTTCTGTGATACAAGCATGTTCACACATACCACAACCGGTACAAGCATCAGCATGAACTACTGGTTTTAAAAATGCATGTTTTCCAGTTCTTTTGTTTTGATCATACTCTATTGTTATGGCTTGCCCCATAATGGGACATGCTCTATAACACGCATCACATTGAATACCCCAAAAAGCTACACAGCTGTTTTCATCAATGACAGCTAGACCCATTTGTGCACTATTTATATCAAGCTTTCCATTTTTAGTGACACTAGCTTCATCTAATGCACCACTTGGACAAACAGGAACACAAGGAATATCTTCACACATATAACATGCTATATCTCTTGGTGTAAAAAATGGAGTTCCTATTGGCTTATGATCACCTGGCTCTGCTAGTTTTAGCGTATCGTAAGGACATGCTTCAACACATAAACCACACTTAATACAAGTCTTTAAAAAATCTTTTTCCGCTATTGCCGCAGGAGGACGAAGAACAAGTGGAGAGGCTTCCGCCTCATCCAAATAGGCACTCCATAAAAAACCGCCTACTGCTGCATATCCAACACCCTTAGCCATATTAAGAATAAATTTTCTTCTATCACTAACTGGCTGTTTTGCTTTTGAATGGTTACTCAAAATAACACTTCCTCTTTACTTATACTTTATAAATTTTTACAGCACACTTTTTGTAGTCTGTCTGTTTTGACATCGGACATGTTTGGTCAAGTGTAACTTTATTTATAAACACACGCTCATCAAACCAAGGAACAAATACTAATGGTTTTGGTGGTCTATTACGTCCACGAGTCTCAACACGAGCTTTTACTTTACCACGACGAGATTCAACCCAACATAGTTTACCATCTTCAAGACCTCTCTCTTTAGCTGTCTCTGGATTCATATAAACTAATGCTTCTGGTACAGCACGATATAATTCAGGTACACGCATAGTCATAGTTCCAGAGTGCCAGTGTTCAAGTACACGCCCTGTACATAACCATAAGTTATACTCTTCATCTGGCATTTCTGGAGGATCCATATATGGACGAGCAAATATTTTGGCTTTGTTCGCTAACGATTTTTTGGTTTTATCTGTTACATGTGTTAAATCACCAAATGGTAATTTTTTAGCAAGTGGACCATAGAATGCATATTGAGAACCTGTACCAGCTTCTTTTGCATGTTTCATTGCATATGGATCAAAATCAACATTAAATCTCCATGAAGTCTCTTTACCATTTACAACTGGCCATTTAAGACCACGAACTTTTTGATAAGTAACAAAGTCTGCCAAGTCATGACCATGACCACGACCAAAGAAAGCATACTCTTCCCAAAGGTATTGGTGAATCATAAATCCATACCCTTTAAAGACTTTCCCATCTGTTCCTACAACATTTCTTGCATCACCAAGACATTCCGAGTTGTCATAACCTTGTTGTGGAAATTTATCTAATGCAAGAGGATATTGTTTTTTCGCTCTTTCATTACCGTATAAGATTTCATACATAGTAGTATCTGGTTTATAACCCATTTTGTATGCTTCTTGGCGTACATCTGCAAGTTTTGTACCATTTCTAAGAGTATATGGTCCCCATAAGTCATCAACTGTAAAGCGTTTTGAAAGTTCTACCCATTGCCAAGTATCACTCATGGCGTGTCCTACTGGAAGTACTTGTTGTCTCCAGTGTTGTGAACGACGCTCTGCATTTCCGTATGCACCCCATTTTTCATAAATCATAGCAGATGGTAAAATAAGGTCAGATACCATTGAAGATATACCAGGATAACCATCAGATGTTACGATGAAGTTGTCCATTTCACGTGCTGCTTTGATCCAGTGTTTTGCATTTGCAGAATCTTGGTAAGCATTACAAACATTTACCCACGCAAATTTAATAAGACCATCTTCGATGTCTCTGTGAATTTTCATAATATGTTGATTTCCAACAGGATTAAGTGTTCCAGCAGGAATTTCCCATTTTTTCTCAACTTTTGCTCTATGATGAGGATTCTTAACCATCATATCAGCAGGTAAACGGTGAGCAAATGTACCAACTTCACGAGCAGTACCACAAGCAGATGGTTGACCAGTTAATGAGTATGCACCCGCACCTGGACGAGATTGTTTATTTACAAGGAAGTGAACATTGTATGCAAGTGTATTATCCCATGATCCACGAGTATGTTGGTTCATACCCATTGTCCAAAAACTTACAATTTTTCTTCCATCTTCTACATAAAGTGCTGCTAAATCTTGAAGTTTTTTCTTAAAACTATCAAGTGATTCTTCAGGATCACCTTTACAAAGATTTGCAGTGTACTCTAATGTATATGGAGCAAGAGATTTTTTATAATCTTCAAAAGTGATTTCATGATGTTTTAGAGTACCAGGAATGTTTTTCATAGTATCGCCAGCTTTATAACCATATGGCTCTAATGCAGGACCTTCGAGTTCTGAAACAACTTTACTCATCTCTTTATTATAAATTTCCATCTCTTTAGCATCATATTTACCAGCAGAACCATCAGGTCTTACAGGAGTAATAGATTTTTCGCCAGCTCTTCTGAAACCATAACCAATATTTACAGGACCAACTGCAAAAATAATGTTTTTCTTGATGAAATCCCAATCAATAGCTTCTGGATGATTGTAAACAATCTCACGAGCAAGGTAGTTCCAAAGGGCCAGGTCAGTATTTGGTCTAAAGATGATGTTAAAGTCACCTAAATCACAAGTACGGTGTGTATAAGTTTGAATATTTACAACTTTTACATTATCAGGATCAGATAATTTTCTGTCTGTTACACGAGACCAAAGAATTGGGTGCATTTCTGCCATATTTGAACCCCAAGTAACAATAGTATCTGTAAGTTCAATATCATCATAACAACCAGATGGTTCATCTATACCGAATGTTTGGTAAAAACCAACAACCGCAGATGCCATACAGTGACGAGCATTTGGATCAAAAGCATTTGATCTAAATCCACCTTTCATCATTTTTTGAGCAGCGTAACCTTCCATAATAGTATATTGACCAGATGCAAATACACCAACACCTTCAGGACCACTCTCTTTAAGTGCTTTTCTAATGTTTTTTTCCATCTCATCATAAGCTCTTTCCCAAGAAATAGGAGCGAATTTACCATGTTTGTCAAAATTACCTTTCTCATCCATACGAAGTAGTGGTTGTGTAAGTCTATCTGCACCATACATAATCTTCGCATTGAAGTAACCCTTAATACAGTTAAGACCACGATTTACCGGAGCTGCCGGGTCTCCTTTAACTGCAACGATTTTTCTATCTTTTCCATCGCCTGTTGTTGCAAGCATAATTCCACAACCAGTACCACAGAAACGACAAGCTGCCTTGTCCCATCTCCATTTAGATTCAGCTACTTTTGCATTAGCTTCCAACTCTGCTGGTACACTCATACCAATAGCTGCTGCTGCTGATGCTGCTGCTGAACTTTTTAGAAATTCTCTTCTTGAAAGTGACATGTTATCTCCTATGTAGATTAATATTGAACTAACTTAAATTGTCAATTTACATTTTTATAATAGCACTTTAATAGATAAAGTTTTTGACTTATATCAATATATTAGATAATTTGGTTAAGAATATTTTTATAGTGGATGATTCTGAGTAGATTTGTAACAGAAGATTATTATGTGATAGATGGAAAATAGTTAGAAACTATCTTCCAATAGCATTATCAAGATTGGCAATGGCTATATAATAATTATAATAGTCAACAATAAGTAACGCTTTTGCATCTATATACCCTTGTCTCGCCTGTTGTAGCTCGATATAATCCGATAAACCGTGCTCATATCTTTTGCCAGCTTGATCAAATTTTTGGGCTGATACAACCATAAGGCTTTGTGAAAGTGCCAAAGTGTCTTTTTTTCTATTTAGGTTTAAATAATCAAAAGTCACCTGCTTTTTTACCTGTAGTTTTAACTCTCGAAGCGCAAAGTTGGAACTACTTGCATTTATCTTGCTTTTTTGTACTTTTGCACTGCTCGCGCCGCCTTCATAAAGGTTCCAGCTCAAATTTATACCGACTTGCCATTGGTCTTCTGATCTGAGTAGCTGATATTTATCTAGTTTTTGTTTTGTATAACCTGCATCTAAGAATAGGGCAGGATAATATTCAGCTGAGTTGACCTTAGTAAGTGCTTTTTTACTTTTAATTTTTGTTTCATACTCTTTGATTATAGGCTTATTTATGTAAGCAAATTCAATAGAATCTTTTAAATTCAAATCATAAGATTTTACATGATTAGCCAAAGTATTAAGATTGAGTTTTGTTGCATATACTTTATAATCTGTATCTAAAGAGATGAAGCCAACCGCTTTATCTAGGAGTGCATAAGCTAGTTTTAAATTGTACTGTGCATTTTTTAAATCTATTTGAGACCTTATAAGGGCAACTTTCGCATCTGAAATGTCTATTTTTGTTCGAATACCTGCTTTGAAATATTGCTGTGCGCGATAGAGTTGGGCTTGAGTTAATTTGACATTTTCTCTTTGTACACTTATAAGAGATTTGGCTTTTAAAACATTATAGTATGCCTCTTTTACTTCTCTTTTTTTATCAGATATTTTTTGTATATTGCTAAACGCAGCATCTTGTGATTCATACTTTGTAAAGTCACTTGTTGAACCTGTTTTTCCAAAATCATACACAATTTGTTTAAGTGAAAGAGTTCCCATTAACAGAGTGTCATCTTTCATGATATTATTGTCTACAATACTACTTGAACCTATTTTACTTACAGCAGCTTGCATATCTACTTTTGGAAGATAGTTTGCGTTTGAAATTTTATGTTCTTGTTGTGCCGCTTCATAATTAAGCTCGCTAATTTTAAGCTCAGGGGCATTTTTTAAGGAGATGAGTATTAGCTCATCTACCGTATAAATTTCACTGGCTTGTGCATTGGCTATTAATCCTAGCAAAACTAATGATTTGAATAAAAACCTGTTTTTCATTAGATTGACTCCCTTCTTGCAACTTCATCTGCAACATTTACAAATTTTTCTCTCATGGTTTCAAGCAGTACATAAAGAACAGGAACAAAGAGTGTAGATATAAATGTCGCTGTAACCATACCAAACATAAGTACGATACCTATAGACTGCTGCGTAACAGCTCCTGCACCTGTGGCAAATGCAAGCGGAAAAATACCAAATAAAAATGATAAAATAGTCATCATAATAGCGCGAAAACGCAGTTTACCAGCGCTGATGGCAGCATCAACAATACTTTTACCACTTTCACGCAGCTCCTTGGCAAACTCAACAATTAAGATGGCGTTCTTGGCGGCGAGAGCGACAAGCAGAACAAGTCCGACTTGTGCAAAAGTGTTAAGTGGAATGCCTGCCCACATTAGACCTGCTACAGCACCAGCGATTACCATCGGTACTGAGAGTAAAATCATTAGTGGCAGTATCCAACTCTCATATTGTGCTGCAAGTACCAAAAAGACTACAAGTGTTACGAAAATAACGACGTAAATTTGTGCATTTCCTGCCAGCTTTTCTTGGTAACTCATACCTGCCCACTCATACCCGTAACTCTTTGGAAGCACTCTGTTTGCTATCTCTTGCATAGCTTTCATGGCTTCTCCAGAACTATGTCCAACAGCTGCAGCACCATTGATTTGGATGCTTCTGTACATATTGAAGTGGGTAAGATTTTGTGGTCCTGTTATCTCTTTGATTTTAACGAGTGCGCTTAGTGGTACCATTTTTCCCTTGATATTTTTAACAAAGAGCTTGTTGATGTCATTTTTGTCACTGCGGTACTCTTTGTCTGCTTGTACAAAGACACGAAAGACTTTACCAAATTTTGTAAAGTCATTGACATATATAGAACCGAGATAAATCTGCATAGTACTAAAGAGGTCTGCCATATTGACACCAAGAGCATTTGCTTTTTCTCTGTCTATTGTGATGTCATACATCGGGTAGTTGATAGAAAAAGTGGTAAAAGCATGTGATATTCTTGGGTCTGCGTTTGCCTCTTTGATTATTTCATCAGCGTAGTGTTTAAATGTAGCCAAATCACCTGAGAGATAATCTTGCAGTCTAAAGTCAAAGCCACCTACTGCGCCAATCCCCGGAATACCCGGAAGGTTAAACGCAGCGATATTCGCATCACTGAGATCTGCTGTTGCTTTGCGTATTTTTGCTATGACAGCATCAACACTTTGGTCAGGTTTTTTTCTTTGGATCCAATCTTTAAGTGTCACAAACATTGCTACAGAAGCACTATCAAGGGAAGATGTAACGATGTTGTAGCCATCAACGACAACTACATTTTTAATTTCAGGAATATTATATAGTCTTTTTTCTATCTGTTGGCGCATTTTTTCTGTCTGCACTAAAGAGGTTCCCGGCTTGAGACTTGCAGAGACTATACAAACCCCTTTATCTTCCGATGGTACAAACCCTGTAGGTGTAACACTAAAAAGATAGTATGTCAGGTAAAAAATACCACCAATAAGCACTAAGACAATGTAGCGTATTTTTATGAAATAAGTGATGGCTTTAGTATATTTTTCAGTTATTTTTTCAAACACTTCATCGAACTTTTTAAAGAAAATAAATTTCTCTTCACCTTTTTTTCTACGTTTTATGATGATAGAACTCAGTGCAGGAGAGAGAGTGAGTGCATTAAGCGAAGAGATAATAACGGCAAAAGAGATGGTAAGTGCGAACTGCTGGTAGAGTGCACCTGTGATTCCAGGCAGGAGTGAAACGGGTACAAATACTGCAACAAGTACAAGTGTCGTCGAGATGATAGGCCCAATGAGTTCTATCATAGATTTTTTTACGACTTGAGCAACTGTAAGCTCAGGTTCTTTTTCTAAAAGTACCTCAACATTTTCAACAACTAAAATAACATCATCCACAACAATACCGATGGCTAAAATAAGTCCAAAAAGCGTAAGGAAGTTGATGGAAAAACCATGTGCCATCTGCATAATCGCAAAGGTACCGATAAGTGAGACCGGAATAGCTACAGAAGCGATGACAGTCGGTCGCCATGAACCCAAAAATACAAAGATAATGAGAATAACAAGTGCAACGGCCATAAAGAGGTTTATAACAACATTCTTAATGGCAACTTTTACATATTTTGTGGTGTCATATGGAACACTCCAGTGTACTCCCGCAGGAAAACGTCGCTGAAGTCTCTCCATAGTCTCTTGTACTTTTTTGCGAATATCAAGTGCGTTGGCATCACCGAGTTGATAGACCCCGATAAGTCCCGCGGGTTTTTGCCCACTGATTGCATTCCAGTCGTAACTCTCACTCCCTAAAATAACACGAGAAACATTACTCAGATAGACTAAAGAACCGTCATCTTTATGTTTGAGAACGATTTTTTTAAACTCTGCCACATCTTTGAGCCTTCCTTCGGTGGTAAGTGTAAACTCCTGCTTTTGGTTCTTGAAGCTAGGCATTCCACCGACTTTTCCAATGGAGGCCTGTTTATTTTGACTCTTTACTGCGTTTACTACATCAAGTGGCGTGAGTCCGAGCGCTTTTATTTTATCGGGATTAAGCCAAACACGGATGGAGTATTTCTTCTCTCCCATGTTTTCAGCTTTCCCTACACCGGGAATACGTTTGATCTCATCAAGAACATTAATGTTTACAAAGTTAGATAAAAAAGAGGCGTTGTAACGCTTGTCTCCGGTAATGGTTATAAGACAGACAATGGAAGGGCTCTGCTTGTTTACTATAACACCTTGGGCAACAACTTCAGGTGGCAAGGATGCAGTAGCAGTAGAGACCTTGTTTTGCACATCGACTGCACCGATGTCTATGTCATAGCCCGGTTTAAAGTAGACATTGATGTTACTGCGTCCGCTTGAGGTAGAGGTAGAATCCATATAAATGACACCCTTGATGCCATTAAGCTTGTCCTCTAGTACACGTGTTACGGTATCTTCAACAACAAAAGCATTTGCACCTGTGTAGGTTGCACTGACTTTTACAGTAGGAGGGGCGACATCTGGGTACTCTGAGACAGGGAGAATGCCGAGTGAAACAAGCCCTGAAATGATAATAATAAGGGAGATGACTATCGCAAGGATAGGGCGCTTAATAAAAGTTACTGAAAACATCTACTTGACCTGCGGAGGAATGAGCTTGTTCTCTTTTATTATGGCATCAATTCCTTTCTCTTTAGTGACATCTATTGCTTTTACTTTCATTCCCGGTCTGAGTTTAATTAATCCAGAGATAATGACTCTATCACCATCTTTGAGACCCTTTTGAACACTTACATAGTACCTTGTGCCATAGCCTGTTGTGATGTCGGCTCTTTTTACACTTGCGTTGTTATCAACAATATAGACATATTTTCCAAGTTGGTCATCCATGATAATTTCTGGTGGAATCATTTTAAATTTGTATTTCTCACTAATAAATACATTAACATATACAAAAGTACCTGGGAGTATTTGCGTATTTGGATTTTTAATGATTGCTCTCATTGTAATGGTTGAGGTAAGTGGATCTACTGTGTTGTTGGAAAAATCTACATAGCCATCAAGGCGTATATCTTCATTGGCACCTTTATACTCAATAAAAGCATCCAAATCCTTTTTATCTCTATACTTTTGCATAATCATTGCATCATTTTGAGAGGGAGAAAAGTAGGCATAGAGAGGATTGTATCGTACAATGGTTGTAAGCAGGGTTGACTCACCTTGACCGATGAGATTGCCAACATCTATATGTCTTGCGCTTACTTTTCCTGAAATTGGTGCTTTTATAATGGTATAACTAAGTTGGATCTGTGCCTCTTTTATTTTTGCCGCATCGCCTAATATAGCTGCGTTTAGAGATGCCAATTTCGCTTGATACTGCTCTAGTGTTGCACGAGGAGCGAGACCTTCTTTTACAAGAGGAGTATATCTTTGCACATCTGCTTTTGCAAGTGCGAGTGCCGCTTTATCTTGGGCTTCTTTTGCCTTAGCACCATTGAGTGCAGCAATATATTCATCTTGTTGGATTTTAAAAAGTTTTTGCCCCTTTTTTACATAATCCCCATCTTTAAAGTATATTTTCTCTAAAATACCAGAAACACGAGCGCGTACCTCTTGATGAGAACTAGCTCTTGTCTTTCCTGTGAAAATTTCCCAAATAGGTACTTTTTTTGTCTTAATTATAATTGTTTTTACCTTGAGAGGAGGAGGTGTTCTTTTTATCTGTTTTACTTCATCTTTGCCACATCCACCAAACAGAAGAATGGAACTAAAAAGTACAAAAAAGAGCTGTTTGTTGAGTAGAGTCATTATAATAAAACCTTAAATAATATTGAATAGGCTTATTATAACAAAAAAATTTAATACCTTGCTAAGTTATAAAAGACGTTGTAACGTATAAGTGTTGTCTCTTTTGGAAGAGGGTACTTACTATAGGCGTACTCTATAGTCTCTTTTGTTGTGTCATCAAGAATATAGTAACCACTTTTTGATATAAATCTGAAGTCGGACATATCTCCATTTGGATGGAGTTTAAACTCTATGATATTACTTGCGTTTACGTTGAGATTTCTTGGTAAGTTTACGCGCGCAACACGGTTGAGTATCTGTTGCGTTATACGACGCATTATCTCTTGGTTGTCAAGTATATATTTTTGTTCACCAGGAGTAAGTTTCCCAAAGGTATCACCATAGAGTTCTTTAATATTCTGAGAGACATTACTGTTGTTTTTAGCCTGTTTTTTTGTCTCTTTTTGATCTTCATCTGATCTGTCTTCATAGAGCCAAGAGAGCTGTTTATCTTGTATGTCTTCTTTTTTCTTTGGTTCTTTTGTTATATTGTTTTCATTATTTGCATAAGGAATATAAGGCTTATTTGACGGTATCGGCTCTATTTTTGGTTTTTGAACAATTTGAGGTCTTGGTTTTACCTTTGGTTTGTTAAGTTTTGGTTTTTTCTTTGGTTTTGATGGCTTATATTTTATCTGTTTAGGGCGTACGATTTTTTTAAGTTGAGAGCCTTTTGGCATAGGTGGTGCTATTTTTGGAGGTTTGATTTTTTTCTTAATTTCACCAGCTGTTTTTACCTTTTTTGGTTTTTGCAACTCTTTGAGTGAGATTTTAATTCTTTGCTCTTTTGCTTTATGCTTTTTTTCTTTTTTTGGTGACATATTTATAGCTATATAAATCAGTAAAAATATCAATAAATGTATCAATATAGCTACAAAGAGGGCAAAGCGAGATCTATTCAAACATCATCCAATAATATATTTTTTCGAGATTATATCAAATCTTAGATATAATAAGAGAAATATTATTTAATGAAGGTCATAAATGAATACATCAGTATCACAAAAAGCATTTGAAGAAGCACAGAGTTTGATTCCTGGAGGAGTAGATTCTCCTGTTCGCGCATTTAAAAGTGTTGGAGGAACTCCGATTTTTATAACAGAAGGGAAGGGTGCTTACTTAAAAGATGTAGATGGTAACGAGTATGTGGATTATGTTCAGAGTTGGGGACCACTCCTTTTTGGACATCGTGATGAGACTATTGAAGCGGCAGTTATAGAAGCTGTCAAACATGGTTTGAGTTTTGGCGCACCGACTCTTTCAGAAACAGAGCTTGCAAAACTTGTTGTAAACTTTTTTGACTCTATCGATAAGGTTCGTTTTGTAAGTAGTGGAACAGAAGCTGTTATGAGTGCTATTCGTATGGCTCGTGGGTTTACAGGTCGTGATGATATTGTAAAATTTACAGGCTGTTACCATGGTCACTCTGATGCACTACTAGTTGAAGCTGGAAGTGGTGCAGCAACTTTTGGAAACCCGTCAAGCCCTGGTGTGCCAGCTGATTTTACAAAACATACACTTTTAGCAGAGTATAACAACATTGAGAGTGTCAAAAAATGTTTTGCAGATAGTGACAATATTGCCTGTGTTATTATTGAGCCAATAGCGGGAAATATGGGACTTGTTCCAGCTGATAAAGAGTTTTTACATGAACTTCGTGCAGTTTGTGATGCACATGGTACGCTTCTTATTTTTGATGAAGTTATGAGTGGTTTTCGTGCAACTGTTAATGGAGCAGAGTCTCTTGTCGGTGTGGTGCCAGACATCGTAACTCTTGGAAAAGTTATTGGTGGTGGTATGCCAGTTGGTGCTTTTGGTGCTCGTGCAGAGATTATGAATGTACTCTCTCCTGATGGTCCGGTATATCAAGCAGGTACACTCAGTGGAAATCCCGTTGCTATGGCAGCAGGATATGCGGCTCTTACAAAACTTAAACAGAATGCAAGGGTCATAGCTGTTTTAAATGAGCGGGCAAACAGACTTGTAAATGGTATGAAAGATGCCGCTGCGAAGTATGGCATTGCTATGCAAGTAGATACAAGAGGCTCTATGTTTGGCTTTTTCTTTAATGAAAATGAGGTTAAAAACTTTAAAGATGCAACAACATCTGATGCAGTACTTTTTGCAAAGTTTCATGCAGGAATGTTAGATGAGGGCTACTACTTTGCTTGTTCACAGTATGAGACAGGATTTATTTCAACTGCTGTAACAGATGTTATGATTGAAGATACTATTGCTGCGAGTGAGCGTATTTTTAAAGCGATTACAAATGGCTAATGTAGAAAAAAATTCTCAAGATGAACGTAAGCCTCGTATTAAGCCCATTATAGAAGCTGCCGATTCGCTTTCTCTTGGTCTTTCCATGGTTGTTGCTGTTTTGATGGGTGTTGGCATTGGGTGGCTTTTAAAAAGTCTGACTGGTCTGACTTGGACACTCTGGATTGGCGTTGCGATTGGTGTTGCAGCGGCTATACTTAATGTTTATAAAGCATATGTAAAAGAGCGTAAATCTTATGAAGAGTTGGCAAAAGAGCCTCGTTATGCGATAAAAAAAGAGTTAGAAGAAGATGATGATGAGGATTACGGTGAAAAAAACTATTAGTATTTTAGTGGTTTTAGAAATTATTATTTTAGCTACTTATTTTATTTCATATGCTGCGTTTATAAATACACAAGTCGCTTTTTTGAGTGCATTTTTTATTATTCTTGGTTCTTCTTATGCTTACAAGCGTATGGTTAATTCTCAGATTAAAAGTGGTAATTTTGAAGATAAAAGAGATCTGCTAGATACCATAGAAGATCCCCATGAACTCTATGATGATACTCCCATAAATGATGCACCTTATGAAGAACTTGATCTTAAAAGCATTGTAAAAGAGGAAAAAGCAAAAATAAAAACTTTTACAGTTGATAGTGCAAAGTATGGAGCAAGGGGAAGTATCTCTGCGTTTAGACTTGTTCCATATATCTTTTTGGTGCTTGGATTTATAGCACTTAAAAACAATGAACTTTTAAGTCTGTGGTATTATCTTCCTGCCTTGACAGTTGGAATTATTATAGGAAGTATAGTTTCTAAAGAGGTTGTTGCTTAAATTTCTAAGATGTAATCATAGGGATATTTATAGTTAGACTTTTTGTCGTATCTATATAGAGCCCTTGTTCTTCTGCAAAAAGTTTTATCTCTGCAAATTTCTCTTTTTGCATATTTTGTGAAGATATTTCAATGGAAAAAATACTATACTTTTTACCATCAAACTTGATGTGTTCTCCCACTCTATAAAAAATCCTAGTTTTTATCTGCTTATTTTTTGCCCTGCATGAGGTGTAAATTTTATTAAGTAGTTTAATAAGCTTATTTGAGTCTATAATTACATCAGGGATGGTAGGATCGTACTCTTTTTCAAAGAGTATATTTGAATTTATGGAGTTTGATGCTATGCATAAATCTACAATAGTGTAAATATTTACAAGTTCTCCCTCTGGTTTTTTGGTGTTGAGTTTATAAGATGGGGATTGATAGAGCTTCAGTCCAATCTCTTCTTCATCATCATAACCAACAGTGAGTCCAAAAAAGCTGTACCTTCCATAGTTAAGTTGTAAAAAAGTGGTTTTAAAACCGAAGTTGATACTTGCATAAGTTTTAGCAAGCTCAAAAAGTTCGTGTGCAGTTGTGAAGCCGAGTAAAAATTGAGCTTCTGCGTTTAGAGAGGTGATTTTACCTTTATCGTTAAAAACGATAAAAGGGTTGTAATCATACTCTAACCACTTCTGCTCAAAAGTCATAGTTTACTCTTCTATATAGTTTTTAAGTTTACGTCCAACTTTAGGATGTTTAAGTTTTTTAATAGCTGAAGATTCTATTTGGCGAACTCTTTCGCGTGTTACGCTTAGCTCTTTTCCAATCTCTTCAAGTGTTCTGTCACTCTCATCGTCCATAATTCCAAAACGGAGTTTTATAACGGCTTTTTCTCTTTCATTAAGCTGCTCTAAAACCTGTTCAATTTGAATACGAAGGTCATCTTTTAGGATGGCATCAGATGGGCTAAGTGATGTTTTGTCTTCGATAAAGTCTCCAAAACGTCCATCATCTTCACTTCCAATAGGTGCTTCAAGTGAAATAGGCTCTTTTGTGATTTTAATGACATTTTTTACTTTTTCAACAGAGAGCCCAACCTCTTGTGCGATTGTATCGACATCAGGCTCTTTTCCATGTTCTTGAAGGTGTTTACGCATAATCTTGTTGATACGGTTAATAGTTTCAATCATATGGATAGGAATACGAATCGTACGTGCCTGGTCAGCAATAGCACGGCTAATAGCTTGGCGAATCCACCATGTTGCGTATGTTGAAAATTTATACCCTTTTTGGTATTCAAATTTATCAACTGCTTTCATAAGACCGATATTGCCTTCTTGAATCAAATCAAGGAAAGGAAGACCACGGTTTGTGTAACGCTTAGCAATAGAGACAACCAAACGCAGATTTGATTTTGCCATTTTTGTTTTTGAAATTTCAGAAATATTTTTACCGCGTTTAATTTGCTCTAAAATATCTGCAAGTTTTTCAGGTTCCATATCAAAGCTATTTTTTGATGCTTCTTTTGTCTGTACAAGTTTTTTTATTTCCATATATGTAGAAACCATAGTGGCTTCTGGTACCATATTTGCAATATCTTCTTTGTTAAGTTCTTGGATTTTATCTACTAAAACTCTATGGTTTGCTTTGAGTGTTGCATTGAAAAGCGGTAGTTTATACTCAAGTCTTTTTAACTCTTTGTCATACCCTTCATCACTCTTAAGTGCAGTTTCCATTGCTTTTACAAGTTCATTTATAAGCTTTGAAGTCGGTCCAAGATCAAGAAGTTTCTCTTTTAAAACAGCTTTTTTGTAAGTTACTGCGAGGTAATACTGGATTACCTCTTCTGTAAGTTCACCATCAAGATTTTCAGGTGTTTTCTCAGCTGCTTTTACCCAATCCTTTTTCGCTTTTTCCAAAGCTTTAAAGCTTGTAGAGACTTTTTCTACTCTTGTTTTATCCTTTGCTGATGGAGTTTTTGTTGCAGCAACATCACTGTCTGCTTCATTGTCGTCACCATCATCCTTTTCATCCTCAAAACTTCTAAAAAGCTCTTTTACGCGTCTCTCACGGTTAATAAGAGGTTCTTTATAATCAAGAATGAAATCTATAAGATAAGGAACTGAACAGATAGCATCGATGATAATGCTTTCACCACCTTCTATTTTTTTAGATATTTCAATCTCTTCTTCTTTTGTTAAAAGGGGGATTTGTCCCATTTCACGAAGATACATACGAACAGGAGAGTCTGAACGTGACCATTCTAAAAGTTCATGTTCTTTTAAAATGTCAAATTTATCCGTTTCATTATCTTCAAGCATCTTTCTCTGTGCACTACGGCGTGCCTCTGCCTCTTGATCATTGAGACGCTTTGCATGTTCACTAGATGTGTAAACACACTTTTTATTTTTTTGTATAAGTTTGAAAACATTTTTTGATTGTGTTGCTGTTGGTTGCTTCTCAAATATTTGGACTATTGATTCATAAGTCATGCAGTCTTTTGATTTGTGCTCTTCAAAAAAAGTCTCTAAAGCTTTGTTGAGTTCTTTTGCTGTCATTCGGAGTATGCCCCATTTTCTGTTTTAAGGTTTTTAAAAGGTGGATTATACCCAGATTTTCTTAAACCCTACTTTTTTTCTAGCATAGTTTTTTTGGAACACTCTTTGCTATTACCTTCTCAATAACTCTAAAATTAGGGACAAACAGATGCAGACAGGGTACTACAGCGCAGCGGCTGGAATGGTCACACAGTTTAACAGACTAAATGTTGTTGCAAATAATTTGGCAAATGTAAATACATCAGGATTTAAGCAAGATAATGTCGTAGTAGGTGATTTTATGCGGCTTTATAAAGAAAAGAGAGATGAGCTGCCTCATGCAAATAATACAAGAGAGGGTGCTGCGTTTATAAATAGAACGATGGCTAGAGTACCTCAAATTGTTGATAAATATACAGATTTTTCAGTAGGAAGTTTACAAAAAACTACAAACTCTTTGGATGTGGCACTCTCACGTGAGGGACTTTTTTTCGCTGTAAAAACTCCTGAGGGCATTAGGCTTACCCGTGATGGTTCATTCTCAATGAATGACGAGGGAAAGCTGGTAAACAGAGAAGGTTATGAGGTTTTACCGAGTGACTATTTTAGTTCAAAGCAAGGTATCAGTTTTTCAAATGTAGATAGTGCTATTGCCATTGATAAAAATGGACAAATCAGTACAAATATTCCAGGAAGTGTGAAATTAACATTAAATAAAAAAATAATGGTGCTGCAGCCTGAAAATATTAAAATGTTAAAAAAAGAGGGAGACAATCTCTATAGTTTTGGTGCTATATCTAATGTAAAACCTATAAATCAAAGTGGTGCTGTAGAGCAGGGCTTTATTGAAAAAAGCAATGTAAACGCAGTAAAGATGATGACAGAGCTTATTGAGACAAATAGACTCGTGGGGATGTATCAAAAAGCGATGGATACACAAATGAATGAAATGAATAAAGATGCAATTGAAAAAATTGCAAGTAAAGTCTAAAAAAGGATATATGAGATGATGCAATCACTTTATACTGCTTCGACAGGAATGCTCGGAATGCAGACACAAATTGATACTACAGCAAATAATATTGCCAATGTCAATACTATAGGATTTAAAAAGTCACGTGCTGAATTTGCAGACTTGATGTACCACGTTATGGATTATGCTGGTACCTCTACAAGTGACACAACAAAAAGTCCAACAGGCATTGAAGTTGGGCTGGGTGTTCGTCCTACTGCGGTTACAAAAATGTTTACAGAGGGCTCACTTAAACAGACTGGCAATCAACTTGATATGGCTATTACAGGTCGTGGTTTTTTTAAAATGGAACTTCCTGATGGTACAGAAGTTTACTCTAAAAATGGTGCATTTAAAATAGATCAAGATGGTGTTATGGTAAACAGTGATGGTTATGCTCTTGTACCCCAGATTGTTATTCCACCTGATGCAACGAATGTCAGTATTGGTAGTGATGGTACTGTTACTGTTGTGCAACCTGGTCAACCTCAGGCTACACAAATAGGGCAGATTCAGACAACAAACTTTATAAATCCTGCAGGACTACACTCTATGGGAGACAATCTCTATCTTGAAACGGATAGTTCAGGACAACCAGTTGAGGGAACTCCAGGTGTTGATGGGCTTGGTACACTTAGACAGGGTTTTGTAGAGTTAAGTAATGTTGAACTTGTAGTGGAACTTACAGATCTCATTACAGGACAGCGTGCTTATGATGCTAACTCAAAAATCATTACAACAAGTGATGAAATGCTTCAAACTACGAATAATTTAAAACGATAGTAAACTCCTACAGAGCGATACTTTCGCTCTTTAATCAACTTCAAATAACATTTTAGATATAATCGCAAAATTATTTTAGTAAAACAATAGGATTTTATATGCAAAAAGCAAACATAAATGGAAAAGTTTGGACATTTGGTAAAGATATTGACACAGATTTAATTATTGCTGCGAGATACCTCAATACTTCAGTTCCAGAGGAACTTGCAAAGCATGTTATGGAAGATGCTGATCCAGAATTTGTAAACAAGATGAGTCCAGGTGACATCATTGTTGCTGATGAAAATTTTGGATGTGGAAGTTCTCGTGAACATGCTCCAATAGCACTTAAAGCTGCTGGTGTTGCTGCAATTATTGCACCAACATTTGCAAGAATTTTTTATAGAAATGCTTTTAATATGGGGCTGCCTATCTTTGAACTTAAAGAGGCAAATGAGATAAAAGAGGGTGATAAAGTAAGCATCGATATGAATGCGGGTACGATCACAAATGAAACAACAGGCAAGACATACGACTTTACTCCTATTCCTGCATTTATGCAGGAACTTATAGATGCAGGTGGGTTGATGAATTTTGCAAAAAATGAAGTAGAAGGTAAAAAATAGATGAAAACATACAAAATAGCACTTATTAAAGGTGACGGAATAGGTCCTGAAATTATAGATGAAGCAGTCAAAGTACTTGATGCGGTAGCTTCATACAGTGGATTTAGTTTCAAATATGATGAGCTTCTAATGGGTGGCTGTGCGTATGATATTACAGGTGATCCGCTTCCTCAAGAGACAATATCAGGCTCTTTAAGTGCTGATGCTGTACTTTTTGGTTCAATTGGTGGAGAAAAATGGGATAATCTTCCTCGTGAGAAACGTCCTGAAAGTGGACTTTTACGCTTTAGAAAAGAGCTTGGTGTTTATGCTAATCTTCGTCCTGCTGTTGTCTATGATGAACTTGCAAATGCATCTTCACTCAAGCCTGAGATCGTTCGTGGTGTTGACTTGATGGTCGTTCGTGAACTTATTGGCGGTATTTACTTTGGTGAACCTAAAGGGCGCGATGAGAACAAGGGCTGGAACACTATGGTTTATTCTCGTGATGAAATAGTACGCATCGCACACCAAGCATTTAAAATTGCTATGACAAGAGGAAAAAAAGTTTGCTCTATTGATAAAGCAAATGTACTTGATGTTTCTCAACTTTGGCGTGAAACTGTTGAAGAAGTTGCAACGGAGTACCCAGAAGTTGAACTCTCACATATGTATGTTGACAATGCCGCTATGCAGCTTATTCGTGATCCAAAACAGTTTGATGTTATGCTTACGGGGAATATTTTTGGAGATATTTTAAGTGATGAAGCTTCTATGCTTTCAGGTTCTATTGGACTTTTACCATCTGCTTCAGTTGGTGCAAAAATAGGTGTTTATGAACCTATTCACGGTTCAGCTCCAGATATTGCAGGTCAAGGAATTGCTAACCCTATTGCTACAATTTCAAGTGCTTCTATGATGCTTCGTTATGCACTTGGTGAAGATATTGCAGCTGATAAAATAGATGCAGCTATTAAGCGTGCTTTAGCTGAGGGTTATAGAACGCAGGATCTTGCACAATTTGATGCAAAAGAGATCTGTTCGACGAGTGAGATGGGTTCAATCATCGCAAACTATATAGAGAAGTAGAGCGTACAAACTTATGCAGACACTGACACTGGCAAATATTTATGAACTTCAGGGTTTAAAAGAGGAAGCTTTAGAGATTTATAAAGATATTCTCAAAAAAGATCCTAATAATTCTGAAGCTAAAATTGCCATCAGACGGCTCTCAGGCATGAGAAAAAAGTTTTTAAATGTAAATACGCAGATGAAAGAGTATTTTTTAAAGATGGATACAGAAGTAGAGTTTAAAGAATTTGAAAGGTGGTTATTAAAAGCATGGAACTAAAAGATGTAATACTCTCAACACTAGCTGAGATGGAAGAAGAGACACCCCTTGAAAATGTTGACTCTGTTGTTCCTAAAGCTGTTGAAAATGTAACAAAATCCCCTACAGTAGAGCTAGATAATGAAGTGTCAAGCAACTCTGTTGATAGTGAACTTATTTATTTAGATTCTATAAGAGAGAGGCTTCTTGTTCTTTTTGAGGGCTTTCAAGCACCAAATAATTCTAATATAGAAGCAAAAATAGATATGACTTTGAACTTTTTAGAATACACTTTAGCGACTATAGATGAGAGAGTTGAAAATTTGGAGAGAGGAAATATTTAATGGCACAATACAGAGTACTAATAGATGCAAATGATGAAAAAGGACTTGTGCATAAAATTTCTAGTATTTTTTACAATCATGATTTGAATATACTTTCAAATAGCGAGTTTGTAGATAAAGAGAGTAATAAATTTTTTATGCGTAGTGTTGTCGATGGTGATGTTCGCAAAGAGGAATTGAGTAGTGAAATTATTGCGGCATTACCTCAAGACTCAGGTGTAAAAGTTATAGAACCAAAAAAGAAAAATATCATCATTATGGCAACAAAAGAGATGCATGCCCTTGGTGATATTCTTATTCGTCATGAAGCAGGGGAGCTTGAAGCAAATATTTTAGCTGTTATTTCAAACTATGATGATCTCGAATCTTTAGTCTCTAAATTTGGTGTGAACTATATTACTCTTTCTCATGAGGGGCTTGAGCGTTCTGAGCATGAGAGTAAAATTATAGAGACTATTAACTCATTTGAAGATGTTGACTACATTGTTCTTGCTAAATATATGCGTATCTTAACACCGCGTTTTGTTGCTGCGTTTGAAGATAAAATTATGAATATTCACCACTCTTTTTTACCTGCGTTTATTGGAGCAAATCCTTATAAACAGGCTTATGATAGAGGTGTGAAAATCATCGGTGCAACGGCACATTTTGTAAATAACAATCTTGATGAAGGTCCAATTATTGCTCAAGAAGTTATTCATGTAAATCATGCTTATGGTTGGAGAGATATGCAACGCTCTGGTAAAGATGTTGAAAAAGTTGTACTCTCTCGTGCATTGAAACTTGCACTTGAAGATAGAATTTTTGTTTATGCAAATCGAACGGTAATATTTTAAAATGTCATTTAATTTAGTATTAGTAAATCCACAAATTCCTAACAATACAGGGGCAATAGGTCGTTTATGTGTAAATGCAGGAGCGACTCTGCATCTTATTAAACCTATTGGTTTTGATATTGATGAAAAAGCTGTGCGCCGTGCTGGACTTGACTACTGGGAAAAACTGGATCTGCGTGTTTGGGAAAATATTGATGATTTTTTTGAACATAACAAAATAACAGACAATGCCCACTTTGCAACCACTAAAACAGATAGACCATATTTTGAGGCTGCATTTAAAGAGGGTGACTACATCTTTTTTGGCAGTGAAACAAAGGGTATTCCAGAAGATATTTTAAATAGATACAAAAGTCAAAACATCACTATTCCAATGACAAAAGAGGGACGAAGTCTTAATCTTGCCATAAGTACTGGCATAGTTCTTTATGATGCTATACGACAAAACTACTCCACATTTGATAAGGCATAAGTTATGAACTCTTTTATTGATACTGTCATGCTTATTCTTTTTGTGCTTTTTATGGTTTTTATTTTTGGTGGTTACCATAAAACAAAATCAGGACAAAGAGAAAAAGAGAGAGAAGCAAGAGAAGCAAAAGAAAAAAATATGGACAAAGAGTCTTAAAAGATTTTCTCTGCCCATATTTCTAATCTACTCTCAAACTTCTCAAAAAAACTCTCCGCATTTTTAATAATAATTGACATTTTTTTACCCCTTTTTTAAATCTGAATAATTATTGCAATATTTTGAAATAAAATATAAAAATATTGCAAAATGTCAAATTTTCTTTGACATTTGTCTAAAAAATAAGTATAATTTGACATATTTATAGAAAAAGGGCTTAAAATGAATAGTTTTACTGATATAGTAGAAGAGATAAAAAGTATTATTTCTGCTGAAATTGCTCCAAAAAAAGTGTTTGACAAAGATGTGGCTGCTGTGCTTGGAATTTCACAGATGAATTTTGCGACAATGAAAAAAAGAGACAAAATACCATTTAATGAATTGCTTGATTTCTGCGCTAAACGCAGCCTCTCTATTAACTGGCTATTGTATGGTCAATCTCCTGAGAGTCTTGTAGATGCGACAAATAAATTTTATATAGTTAAATATTTTAATGATATAAATGCAAGTGCAGGTGGTGGTAGTGATGTTGAATTTGAAGAGGTAGAGGAGCTTGAAATTCCTGAACAGTTTGTATTTATGTTAGGTGGAGAAAAAGAGCTTAAAAATATAGAAGCGATTAATGTGTCAGGTGATTCGATGGAACCTACTTTTAGTTATAATGATATTGTTTTTATAAATAGAAGTAAAACGGATGTCAATCGTGGTGGTATTTTTACAATTAGAACCGAAGGTGGACTTTTTATTAAGCGAGTGCATAAACGCATAGATGGAAAGTTGGATGTCATTTCAGATAATTCAGTATATGACAAACAGATATTAGCGCCAAATGAACTTGAAATTGTAGGTAGAGTAGTGAGTAGATTTGGAGATGTTGATTAGAGAAAGGAGGATTTGTTGCACTATTTATTTATTGTTTTTGTAGCAATTTTTATATCTGGATGTAGTTTTACAAATGGTGTTAGTGTTGAAAAAGTGAGAGATTTACAAGAGGTCTCACAAGATGTACAGAGCTATACGCAAGGTATTGATGATGGGTATATTTCAACTTTAGAGGAGTATAAAGAGCATTATTTCAAACCTTGGAAAGAGAATAAAATAGAAGCTCCGCTTGAAAAGGCTATGTGGGCATATAATGTCTTTACTCCACAAAAAAGTTATGGGGAAAATCTACAGCATATTGATCAAAGTTTTTTTGATAAAATGTTAGAAAATTCTAATTTTAGTGAGTATGCAACGCTAAATAAACCTGCTTTAACACTTAAAAATTTAAACCTTAGAGCCTTCCCAACACAAAGGCCGCTTTTTAGAGATCCAAAGCAGGCAGGAGAAGGCTTTCCTTTTGATTATTTGCAAAATTCTACTATTGGAGCAAATAAGCCTATTTTAGTTTCACACTACTCAAAAGATAGAGCATGGGTATTTGTAGAGTCAAGTTTTGCAGATGGTTGGGTGCATAGCAGTGATATTGTCTATATGTCGAAAAAATATGTTGAAATTTATCAAAAAGTAAAGCAGGCGTTTTTATTAAAAGACAATATTGCACTGCATGATGAAAAAAATAATTTTTTATTTTACTCTCACATAGGAATGATGCTGCCTTTAATTGATGCAAACGCAACGACAACTACTCTTTTAACTGTTTCAAAGTGTACTACGAATAAACCATTTTTTTATAAATCACTACTTTTATCTAATGTAGCACATTCGGGTATTCTTATATTTAATACAGAGAATATAAACGCAGTGATGCAGGGACTAGAAAAAATGCACTATGGATGGGGCGGTATGTATGGACAGCGTGACTGTTCTTCTACCATACGCGATTTTTTTGCTCCTTTTGGAGTTTGGTTACCAAGAAACTCATCAAAACAGGCGAAAATAGGAAAAGTTATCTCTTTAGAGGGGATGAGTGATAAAGAAAAAATAGCAACTATTAAAAAAGAGGGTGTTGCGTTTAAAACGCTATTATATAAACAGGGGCATATTCTTTTGTATGTAGGTATTCATAATGATAAAGTGATAGTTTTTCAAAATATGTGGGGAATTAAAACACTTAAATATGGTAAAGCAGGGCGCTTTATTGTAGGAAGAGCGGTTTTTAGTACACTTGAGATAGGAAAAGATCTTTACTACTACGATAAAAAAGCATCACTGCTTTCACATCTAAAAAGTATGAATATTCTTATACCTTAACAAGTTTGAGAACAAGTTAGTATATATTGATTTCTTCCATTGCTTTTTGCTTTATAGAGTAATTCATCGGCAACTTTGTAAAGCTCTTCATGACTAAGTCTATTATCTTTAAGGATGCAAACGACTCCTGCAGAAATAGTAATGTACTTAGATGCCTTGTTATTTGCATGAGGAATACGGAGGTTTTCAACACTCTCAATAAGTCGTTGCAGATGTTGTTGGAGCTGTTCCTTGTGTTCAAATTGTAAAATAAGTGAAAACTCCTCTCCTCCCATTCTAAAGGCAGTGTCACTTCCTCTGTTGGCAAACTCTTTTAGTACCGTTGCAATTTTACTGAGTGCTACGTCACCCGCAGGGTGACCATAGGTGTCATTGTAGAGTTTAAAGTTATCTACATCTAGCATTACAAAAGCTATAGTAATATTTTCTCTTTTTGCTCTTGAGAGTTCTTTTGGAAAGATGGAGATAAAGTAGCGTCTGTTGTAGAGTTTGGTTAAAGAGTCTGTAATGGAAAGCTCTTCAATGATTTTTTTATTTGTGATGTCCTGTTCTATGACCATATAGCCATTTTTTACATTGTTATCATCATAAAGAGGTAAAATTTTAAGTTGCAACCAAAGCAGTGAAGTGTCTTTTTTTCTGCTTTTTACTTCTGCTATAAACACTTTATCTTCAGATACAGTCTTCCACAAATCTTCATAAAAGCTCTCCTGTATCTTCTTGTCCATTAATATAGACTGGTTTTTACCTATAAGTTCTTTTTTATCATAGCCTATAAGTTCAGAAAATGCACTTGAAAGTGTAGTTATATTACCATCTAAATCCATTGAGTAGTAGGAGATGTACTGATCTATAAGGGCGAGAGAACGTTCCGTTTCTCTTTGTTTTGCACGTATTTTTTCTATGTTGAGTACTGTTCCGTAAGCTTTATCGAGTTTTCTTGCTTTATTGTAAGTGATATAAGCGGTACAAGAAACTTCGATGACTTTGCCATTAGCTTTTTCGAGTCTATATTCGAATGTCGTCACATAGTCCATTGATTGATGGAGTGCTTCATTTAAAACATTAATCACTGTTTGTCTATCTTGGGCTGCAACAAAAGTATTTACATAGTGCATAAAAGGCATCGTATAGCTCTTCTCTTTTTCTATAGATGTTCCTAAAAAGTGATAAGAGAGATCGTTAAACGCAAATGAAGTTGTTTCAGCATCAAACTCCCAAAAAAGCATCTCTGACATCTTTGCTGAGAGCTCAAGAAGTTTTTGGTACTTTAAGGCACTCTGTTTTGCACGTATATATTGGAGTTCATTCACCTCTTGTTCGAGAAATTTACTTCTGGTGAGTTTATCTATTTTATGCAGCAATTCATGCATATCTATGGGCTTTGTAAGGTATGCATCGACCTTTAGTTCAATGGCTCTGAGGAGCTTGTCAGTTTCATTAAACGCAGAGGTAATGATGATAGGAACAGATTCATCATCTTCCTTTATAGCTGCTATCATATCTAAACCACTAAGTTTTGGCATTTGAATGTCGGTTATAATGATGTCTGGCTTTTGGGCTTTATACTTTTGCAAACCCTCTTGTCCATCATATGTCATATCTACATGATGCAGTTTTTTTTCTAGTAAAAAGAGAACCTCTTCAGCTATTTCAACATCATCTTCAACATATAAAACATTTAACTCACTTAACATCTTGGAGCCTTTATTTCTGGTTTTGCTTTTCCTATGTAGTAACCTTGGAGCAGATCAACTCCACATTTAATTGCTTTTTGCTCTATCGCCTCATAAAGAATACTACAAGAAAAATATGGTGAAGTCAATGATTTATATCAAGTAAAAGGAGAATTGCACCCTAATTTAGGTGCAATAGTAAGTTTAGTGAAGGTCTGCGTTTAGTTTTATCTCTCTTGTTGAGCGAGAAGCTGTGATCTCGCCTGTGAGTGAGTTTTGTCTGTAGTGAATACCATAAAGACCTGCAAGTTGTTTAGCTTTAAAGATTTCACCTTCCATTTTCATATTTGTATTTACATCCATGATTTTTTTCAACTGCTCTGGCTGAATTGCAATTTTTGTTCCTTCAAGTATTGCAATGCCTGCATCGATGATACAACCGTCACCTAAAGGAATACCACAAACAGAGTTTGCACCTAAAAGGCAGTTTTTACCAACTGAGATAGGGTTACCATCAGTTCCACTAAGTACACCTAAAATAGAAGCACCACCACCAACATCTGAACCATCACCAACAATAGCAGAAGAACTAATGCGCCCCTCAACCATAACTGAACCAGTAGTTCCTGCGTTGAAGTTAATGTATGAAGCACCTGGCATAACTGTAGTTCCAGCTGCGAGTTGCGCACCAAAACGGACTTTGCTTGTATCTAAAATACGAGTATTGTCTGCTGGAATGATGTGTTGTAAAAATCTTGGAAATTTATCTATAAAGTCAATGTGTGGGTACTCATTTGCAAGTTTAAGTTCAATTTCAAATTCACGAAGATAATCAAGCTCAATAGGCTGACCATTTGACCATGCAACATTTGGAAGTGCGCCAAATGCACCGTTTAGGTTGATTTCACGAAGACCTACTTTTGCAAGTGAAATTGCATAAAGTTTTAAGTAAGTTGCTTCTACTGATTGACAAGCGGCATCTTCAAAAATGAAACATACTTTAAATTCACCCTCTAAAGAGCCGTTGTTAATGATTTGAGAGTAGAGTGCTGAAATGACTTGAATGTTTTTGTGTGCATCGCCATGTGCCTCATCTGAGTACGGTGTAAATGCGTTCAAACAATCTTTTAAAAATTGTAAATTGATGTTACATACTACTTCATCTTGTGTAAAATCTACTGCTATACCTTGTTCTGCTAAGGCACGAATAAAAATAGCCGCACTTCCAAAGTTTTCATCCCAGTTTATTACAGGATAAGTAGCTTGAAGTGATTTGTCCACATTTAACTGACCTAAATCAACTCTGGCAATACCAAAAGCCAAAGGGTCTTTGTAGTTTTGTGTTGTTGTTTTAATATCTTCTATAAGTGCTTTAAAAGCGTCTGTTGTTTCTATAGTTTGCATTGAATTCTCGCTTAAGTAATTTTGTCTGCAATTATACTTAAAAACTCCTAATAAGATTTTAAG